>DATGKG010000551.1:0-8769 GCA_035294805.1 Binataceae bacterium (SeqCode)
CGACGATGGGATGACCAAGCGTGCAATCATTGAGGAGCTGCTGGCCCGGCATCAAAAGTTCACCCATCGCGAGTCCGAGACCATCGTCAACGCGATGTTCGACGAGATGGCGAAGGCGTTGGCGAGTGGTGAGCGTATCGAGATTCGCGGCTTCGGCAGCTTCGGGATAAAGAAGCGTCGCGCGCGCCAGGGCCGCAATCCAAAAACCGGCGTCGCGGTCAAGGTCGAAGCCAAACGCATTCCGTTTTTCCGCGCGGGGAAAGAACTCAAGCTGGAAGTTAATGGCGCGGAAGCCGCCAAAGCGCAGACGCGCGCCGCGCGATAGTCACGCATCCGAAGAGGGCCTCAGCGCGGGTGGGCTGCGGCTGTGGGCGCCGTGGCGTTATCAATACATCCGCAGTGCCGGCGCGAAGACTGATTCCTGCATCTTCTGCTTCGGGAAGCTGGATGCAGCGGAGCGCAAGCGCCGCCTCATTTTGTACGCCGACCGCGACGCGCTCGTGATGCTCAATCGGTATCCTTACAACAACGGACATCTGATGGTGGCTCCGCGTCGTCATATCGCATCGCCGGAACTTCTCACGCGTGAGGAGCGCGCGATCATCGGCGAGCTGGTCTCCGATTGCTGCTCGCGGTTGCGCGATGCGCTGAATCCTTCCGGACTGAACGTCGGCGCGAACCTTGGGCGCAGCGCCGGCGCGGGCATCGCGGACCATATGCATTGGCACATCGTGCCGCTATGGGACGGCGACACCAACTTCATGCCCGTGCTAGCTTCTACACGGGTGTTATCGCAGCATCTGGAATCGAGCTTCGAAATCCTGGCGCCGCTTTTCAAAGCAATCGAAGCTCCCTAATGTATTAGAAGGCATCGGCCGGAATATCGATGGATCAAAATCTCCTAAATCTGCATACCTTCGGCGAACTCAAGAATGCCGGTTACAAAATCAAACCGGTCAGAATCGAGATGCGCGATAATTTGCTCGCGCGATTGCGCGCCAAGGAGCGCATCATGCCGGGCATTATCGGCTACGATGACACCGTGCTGCCCGAAATCGAGAATGGCGTGCTCGCCGGTCATCATATGGTGTTCCTCGGCGAACGGGGACAGGCAAAGTCGCGCATCATTCGATCGCTCGCGCTGTTCCTCGATGAATACGTGCCGGCGATCAAGGGATGCGAGATCAATGACGATCCCTCGGCGCCGATTTGCCAGCGCTGCCGCCGCCTCAAAATGGAGCAGGGCGACCAGATGGAGATTGCGTGGGTCGGCCGCGACCATCGCTATGCCGAAAAGCTCGCGACGCCCGACGTTTCGGTCGCCGATCTGATCGGCGAAATCGATCCGATCAAGGTTGCCGAGGGACGCTACCTCGCTGACGAAGAGACGATTCACTATGGACTAATCCCGCGCATCAACCGCGGCATCTTCGCCATCAACGAGCTGCCCGATCTGACCGAGAAGGTGCAGGTCGGCCTCTTTAATCTGATGGAGGAGAAGGACGTCCAGATTAAGGGCTACAAGATTCGCCTACCCATCGATGTGGTTTTCTGCGCGAGCGCGAATCCCGAGGACTACACCTCGCGCGGGCGCATCATCACGCCGCTGAAGGATCGCTTCGACATCCAGATTCGCACGCACTATCCGAAAACGCTGGAGCAGGAAATCGCGGTGATGGAGCAGGAGGCGACGCTGCCGCCCGAGTCTGGGATGGCGCTGCGCGTTCCGCAGTTCATCAAGGAGATCATTGCGCAGATCACCTTCGAGGCCCGCGGCTCCAATGAGATCAATCAAAGCTCTGGCGTGTCGGTGCGCGTATCGATCAATAATTTCGAATCGATGTTATCCAACGCGGAGAAGCGCTCGGTCGTCAACGGTGAAAACGAGGTCGTCCCGCGCGTTTCGGATCTCCATTCGCTGTATGCCTCGACGGCCGGCAAAATCGAACTCGAGTATGTAGGCGAGGATAAGAAGGAAGGCGACCTCATCGAGCGGCTGATCAATCGCGCGGTGCTGAAGACATTCGATCGCTACTTCAAGATGGATGACGCGCATCTGAAGAAGGTCATTAGCTATTTCGAGGGCGGATGGGGCGTCGAAGTTTCCGATCGCTCGCCGTCATCCGACTACACCGAACCCATTCGCGAGGTCGAGGGCTTGCGCGAATCGATCACCTCGCTGGGCCCGTTCGAGACGCCAGGTCTCATGGCTTCGGCGAGCGAACTGATTTTCGAGGGGCTCCATCTGCATCAGAAGCTCAACAAAGATCGCGAGGGCGGGCGCTTTTCGTATCACGCCTAACGACCATGGGCACCATCCTTCGATACACGCAATGGGACGGCACTCAGCAGCTCAAGCTCGACGCCGATAAGGTCTTCGAGAAGCTCGCCGAGTACCTCTCCTATACCGACGACGTTCGCCAGGCGATGGACTGGATGATGCGCCAGGGGATGGACTTCGACGGCATGCGTGTGATGGGCCTCGATGAATTCATCGAGCAGTTGCGCCAGGAGATGCGCGAGAAGTATCGCGAGTTCAATCTCAAGAACGCGCTCTCCGAGATGGAGCAGAAGCTCGATGATATTCTCAACCAGGAGCGCAAGACGCTCGATTCGCTCAAGGGCAAGAAGCCCGGCGTCGAGGACAAGAATCGCGAGCTGAGCAAGATGCCGCGCAAGCTTTCGGAGGCGATCCGCAAGCTCGAAAGCTACGACTTCGAGGATGCCGACGCGAAGGAAGCGTTCGACCAGCTGCTCGAGGAATATGAGAACATTCGCGACCTCGAAAATTTCAAGGATCGCAACCAGCATCTCTTCCACGGACCGAAGAGCCTCAAGTATCAGGAGGCGCTCGATCTGATGAAGGAGATGGAGCGGATGCGCCAGCTCGAACAGGATTTGCTGTCGGGCAACTTCGACACCATCTCGCTCGAAGACCTTCAGCAGATGCTCGGCCAGCAGGCGCTGCAGGATTTCAAAAATCTCAAGCAAGTGATGGTGCTGCTCAACAACTCTGGCTACCTGATGCCGAAGGGTGAGCATTCGCAACTCTCGCCCAAGGGCGTGCGACGAATCGGGCAACTCGCGCTGCGCGACATTTTCCAGAGTCTGCTCAAGGATCGCGCCGGAAGTCACACGACCGATCATCGCGGCGTGAGCGAGATTCGCCCCGATGAGACGAAGACATACGCATTTGGCGATCCGCTCAACCTTAATCTCGTCGGCACCTTGAAGAAGGCGCTCGCGCGCAAGCCTGGCGTGCCGCTGCAACTCAATCCTGACGATTTCGAAATCTACGAAAACGATTACGGCAGTTCGTCATCGACCGTGCTATGCCTCGACATGTCGTGGTCGATGAGTTGGGAAGGGCGTTTCGCCGCCGCGAAAAAAGTTGCGATGGCGATGGAGACGCTCATCCGCTCGAAATTCCCGCGCGACTTTTTCGCGATCGTCGGATTTTTCACGCGCGCCGTCGAGCTCAAGTTGAAGGATCTTCCGGAAGCATCGTGGAACATGGGCGATCCGTTCACCAATCTTCAGGACGGATTGCGCCTCGCTTCCGACATGCTGAATCGTCATCCGTCGCGCAATCAGCAGATCATCGTCATCACAGACGGTCAGCCCACGGCATATTTTTTGAACAAGCGGCTCTATTGCGAATGGCCGCTGTCGTTCGGCGGCATCAGCATGCGCGCCGCCGCGGAGACGCTGAAGGAAGTCGAGCGGGTGACGCGCAAAGGCATCATCATCAACACCTTCATGCTCGATGATTCGCCGAGCTTGCGCGCCTTCGTCGAGAAGATGACACAGATCAATCGCGGCCGCGCGCTCTACACGCGCCCCGATCATCTCGGCGAATACATGCTGGTCGATTATTTCGCGAAAAAGAAAAAGCGCGGCTAACGTGCGCTCGCGCTGACCTTCGACGCCGCGGTTTCCGGCAGCGTCCAGGTGCCGCCGATTTCCCGCAATACGATTCGATCCGATTCGGGACCTGCCGCCGTAGTCAGCCGGCTCATCGGCTCATCGAGCGGTTCCTTGCCGAGGCGGAACGTCCCCCAATGAATCGGCACCAGGTAGGTCGCGCCGGTCTGCTTGAACATCGACCACACCTGCTCCGGATTCGCGTGATTCCAGATCCATGGGTCATACGCGCCGTTGGAGAAAATCGCGACCTCGGGTGGATCGCTCGCCAGCGGCGCGAATAGATCCGTGTATGCGCTGTCGCATGCGATGAGAATGCGATGCCCATTCTTTTCGAGCACGAAGCTGTCGAAGCCGTAGTCCATGCCGTACGGAGGCCAGCGCTTGCCCCAATGGCGCGCGCCCATCGCGGTAATTTTCAGCCCCGCGAATTCTGTGCTCTCGCCCCACTTAAGTTCGCGCACGTCAGCGAACCCGAGGGGCGCGACGATCCGCGAACACTTGTCGCATACGACCACCGTGGCGCTCCTGGGCAATGCCTTCAGCGAGGGCACATCCAGATGATCCATGTGCGCGTGCGTGATCAGAATCAGTTGAACGTCCTGCAGCTCTGATGGCGCGAGCGGCGGCGGACTTACGCGCTTCGGGCCGATGGTGAAAATCGAATCAAATGCGAGCCCCACTCGCTCGAACAGCGACGGATCGGTGAGGACGCGCACGCCCATGAAGTTCATAAGCACACTGGCGTGGCCGAGATTCGTGATCGTGATCCGATCGTTCGGCCAGCTTGCCGGATTCGGTTTGATTGACGGCGCCATCGGCTTATCTGCGAAGGCGATCGCTAAAATCGCGATCGAAGCCGCGAGCGCCCCGATCACGGCGATCGCGCGATGATGAACCCGCATCCAATCAGCCTATTCCTCGGGTTCCGGAAAACATGGCAGATGTTTCGAGACCGTGTACGCGTAGTGCCTGGCTTCACCTTTTCCTTGCCATTCGAAGGTCCCTGTCGTCTTTCCGAACGTATCCGCGATACTCATCATCTGCTCGCTGTCTTGCGGCGTTTCAGCGACTGTCGGCGCGTAGGCGATATACTGCGGCTGCTTGTCGGGCAACAGTGACTGAAGCGTGGGGTCGAAGTGGAGACGGTCGAGATGACTCTGCGGATGCCATCCGTCCGGCGCGCTACCGCGCGAGCGATACACCACCCATCGATAGCCTTCGCCGGTGCTTTCAACGCGAATTTCGCGCGACTCGACTCCGGTCTTTGGCGTACGGCGAATTTCCTCGATGCCGGGCGGATTGCGCACCAGTTGTTCGCATTTCAGTGTCTTGTCCTCGTCTTTGTCATAACCCGGCTGATGCGACAGCGTGTTGGCGACCTCGGCTGCTTGCGGAGATATCGGCACCGTCTCACTTCCGTTCGAATCCGAATCGGAGTCTTTATGCATCAACCCGCATCCCGAAATCCCCAGCCACAACGCGATCGCTATAGCAGTCGCGGCGCCTACGGCGGACGAACGAATGAAGTAAGAAAAATCTCGCATCATAGTTTGTGCGCGATCACCATCGAGGACGTGAAGGGCGGACTCGGCAGTGCCCACTTTTCGATGTTGCGAAAACCCGCATCGCGCATCCACGAGCATACCTCATCGAAACTAAAATCGCGCCCATGCGTGGTCAGCATCAGATAAAGCGCGAACACCGCTCCCGCCGCCGGTTCGGTCAGCTCGCGATTCATGATGTGGTCTTTCACGATGAGCATGCCGCCGGGATTGAGCGCATCGAAGCACTTCTTCATCAGCTCGGCGTTGGTGCGCTCCGCCTCGCTATGAATGATGTTCGACATGAAAATCGCGTCCGCGTCGCGCGGCAGTTGATCTTTGAGATAGTTCAGGTTCACGAGTCCGATGCGATCCTGAACGGTCGGCTCGCGCTCGGCAAGCACTTCCCGCGCGACCTCTAAAGTGGCGGGAAGGTCCCAGATCGAGGCGTGTAGATGCGCCCATCGTTTCAGCATCGCAGCGACATAAGTACCAGGTCCGCCGCCCAGGTCCGCGATGCTTCGTACGCTGCCCAAGTCGAGGTTTTCCGCGACCCAGATAGCATCGCCACGCGCGCGCACCAGCGAGTCCATCGCGCGAATGAACCGCGCCGTATCCTCGGGCGCGCTCTGGAACATATCGGGTGTCCGCGCGGGCTTGCCGCTGCGAATCGTATCCTCCAATCGGCCCCACACTTCCCATAACGCGCCGTCAAACAGAATCATGCCGCCGAGATATTCCGCGCATTCGCTAAGGAGATAGCGTCGCGACGCACTCGTCAGGGAGAAGGCCCCATCGCGCTTGTCGAGCAAGCCCAGCGCTGCGAGGGCATTGGCGAGCAATCCTGTCGCGCGCACATCGGCATTGAGGTGTCGTGCGAGCGACGCTTCCTCGAGCGCGGTAGTCGCGAGAGCCTCGAACAGGCCGAGCTTCAGCGCGACCTGAATCGCGCGCGCTTCGGCATGACCACCCGCCATCGCGGCGATCTCGCCGAAGCCAATTTCGCGCGAGGATGGTTTCTTAGCGGACAAAATCCTGCGTGACGTAGGTCAGGCCGTCATTCGAGCGCGCAATACCGATACCGGTCTCGACGAAATCCGGCGACAGCAGATTCGCGCGATGCTCGGGGCTGTCGAGCCATCCTTTCAGCGCGCGCGCACCGAGCGATTCGAGTTTATGGTAGTCGTCGACATAGATGTTTTCGGCCACTGCCGCGCACTCGACGCCGACGCCGCGTACCCGATCGGCGGGAGTGCTGCCCTCGGGACTGTTGTGCCCCCGATAGTGCCGAATCGCCATGTCGTAACTGTGCCCGCGCGCGACGACGGCGAGGCGCGGGGAAAACTTCAGCGCCTTGAGACCGCGCCGCGCGCGCTCGGCGTTTACCGCGTCGATAATCTCGGATTCGGGTTCGCTCACCCCGGCCATTTCTTCCGGCGAGGGTGGTGCATGCCGCGCGAGGTAGATGCGCATCGCGATCGCGGCGAGCAACGCCGTCGCGACCGCCCCGATCGCGGCTTGCATCGCTCGGCGGCGCTTGACCACCGGCGGCGTTCGCATCGGGATGATTTTGGCGGGACCGCGCGGTCGTCTGGCGGACCTTGGGCCGGTGGCGGAAGATGTCTTCATCGGGGGAACCCGTCGCGAGCGGCGAGAGTTTCAAACTTCAGTGACGACGCGATCATTATCGCAACCACAACTGGCGGGCCATATCGGCGCGCGTTGCGCGGAGATTCTCAGCTATCGCGCCACCAATCGTATGTCAACGCGAAATCCGCGGATGGCGATTTTCGCACTCGCAGCCGTGGCTTTTCTTGTTACTGCGGTCTGCACAGCCGCGCAGACTTCTTCCGCGAGCGATACGCTTCCAGCGCATGCGCTGAAAACTTCGTCCAGCCTCTATCTTAGAGAGGCCGCCGACGGCCCGATCCGATGGCAGCCATGGAACGAGGCGACCTTCGCCCTCGCGCGCAAGCTCAAGCGCCCCATCCTGATCGATATCGGCGCGGTGTGGTGTCATTGGTGCCACGTGATGGATGAGACGACGTACGCGGATGCGAAAGTCGCTGCGACGATCAACGACAGCTTCGTGCCGGTGAAGGTCGATACGGACGAACGCCCGGACATCGATGGCTACTATCAGACCGCTGCGCAGAATTTCAGCGCGGGAGGATGGCCGCTCACCTGTTTCGCAACGCCCGACGGCGCGCCGCTTTTAATCGCGGGATATTTGCCCCCCGGTGCGGAGGAGCATCGTGGCATGCTCTGGGTGCTCGATCGCGTGAAGGACGCATATGGCGATCCGAAATTCGCTCGCTATGCGCACGAACTCGCGGCCAAAGTGAGCGCGGGCGAGACCGGCGTCGACGCTAAGCCTGGCTCGCTGGACGAACTCCGCAACAATATCGTGAACGGTGTCCGGGTCGCGTTCCATGAGCAATCGGAAGGGGCGAACTTTTATGATTTCCCTGCCATTCGCCTGCTGCTTGCGTACGGATTTCTCGGCCATTCCGAATCCACTGCGGCCGCCGTCGCCAGGTTGAAGGCGATTGCCGCTGGCGGCGTGTTCGATCAACTCGGCGGCGGGTTTCATCGCTACTCTGTCGACGGAAACTGGCGCGTTCCCCATTTCGAGAAGATGGCATACGACCAGGCGATGGCGCTGAGGACCTATGCGGATGCGTACGAAGCAACGCGAGACCCAGACCTCGCGCGCATCGCGAAGTCGATCATCGGATACGTCAACTCCACGATGCTCGATCCGAAGTCGCACACCTTCTACTCGCATCAGGATTCGGACTCCTTTGCGGGCGACGATGGAAGCTACTACACCTGGACCGAAGATGATGTGCGACATCTGCTGAAAGGCCGCGATCTAAAAGTTGCGCTGATGCATTTTGGATTCGACGATGACCCCGGTCGTGCGCCCGACGGCAGGATCGTTCTGCGCGATGCGATGACTCCGGCTGACGTCGCCCGGAAGCTGAAAATTTCTCCGCCAGAGGCGACGGCGTCGATCGAGCTCGCATCGAAACAGATGCTTGCGGCGCGAGAGAAGCGTCGCACGCCGCAGGTCGACACCACCGTCCTCACCGATCGCAATGCGCTGATGGCATCCGCATACATCAGCGCATCCGAGGCTTTCGATGACGAGCACCTGAAGCGAATCGCCCTTGACGATATCGATTTCCTCTACGCGAATGCGCGCGGCGCCGACGGGAGCTTCTATCACGTCATCGATCAAGGAAAGCCGAGCGTATCGGGATTGGCGGCGGATCAAGTCTATATGACGAATGCGCTG
>DATGKG010000552.1:0-5866 GCA_035294805.1 Binataceae bacterium (SeqCode)
GTGGAAGACATCGGCAGCCTCAACGGCACCTATGTTAACCGCGGACAGCGACTGCAGCCCGGCTCTCCGGTCGATCTGAAAAGCGGCGACGAGATCATCATTGGCAAGACATTTCTCAAGTTGGTCATTGAGCCGCTCGCATAACCTCGGCTTCCTAGCGAGGCGCGGCGATTTGGCCGCGCCTCTTTTTTCGTCGCCCGCGAAGGGCTCGTCATAGCAAATGAACGCGGGTCAGGCGCTCAATGTCGGCCATATGCTCGACGGCCGCTATCGCATCCACAAGGTGCTTGGGGTCGGCGGCATGGGCCGCGTCTACATGGCCAATGACACTCGTCTCGCGAATCGTCCCGTCGCCTGCAAGGAGATGATCGTCGGCAACGGGATTGCCGAGAAGAAAGCCATCGAGGATTTCGCGCGCGAGGCTCGCGTGCTCGCGCTGCTGTCGCATCCGGGTATCCCCGGGCTGTTCGACTACTTCGTCGAAAACGATCGTCACTACCTGGTGATGGAGTTCGTCGCCGGCGGCGACATCCAGGGCATGCTCGACAAGCTCGGACCCGGCGCCAAGCTGCCCGAAGGCCAAGTTCTCAAGTGGGCGCGCCAGATGCTCGATGTGCTCGATTTTCTCCACGCGCAGAATCCGCCGATCGTTTACCGCGACATCAAGCCGGGCAACATCATGATCGACAAGGACGGCCGCGCGATGCTGATCGATTTCGGAATCGCGCGTTTTCTGCCGCCCGGCGGGCGCGGCACGCAAATCGGTTCGGTCGGCTACGCGCCGCCCGAGCAGTACATGGGCAAGACCGAGCCGCGCTCCGATTTGTATTCACTCGCCGCCACCATGCATCATCTGCTCACCGGCCGCGACCCGCAGCTCGAGCCGCCGTTCAGCTTTCCGCCGCTGCGCGATCTGAATCCCGCGATCTCGAAGCAGACCGCCGATGTCGTCATGCGCGCACTAGACAAGGACGTCGACAAGCGTCCGCGCAACGCGCGCGACATGCTCAATGCGCTGCCTCCGCCCGGTCCCGATGACACCAGCTTCTCTGCGACGGCTTTTCCATCGGTGTCGCCGATCGCGATAATGAAGACCGAGGTGCTCGCGCAGCCCGCGCCGGCCCAACCTGTGCCTCCCAAACCCTCCGCCCCGCGTATATCCGCTTCGAGATCGGCGCCCGCGCCTGCCGCCTCGACGATGAAAACCATCGTGCTGAACGATCCGATCGCGGAGACGTCGGCGAAATCCGCGCCGTCCGGGCCCTCGCGAGCACAGGAGCTAAGAGAAAAAGCGATCGCGATGCTCGGGCGCGGTATCAAGGCGGGCATCAAGATCGTGACGCCCGTGGTGAACGAGCACGTCGTGATCGAGCGGATGGAGCCGGCCCTTACCACTTCCCCGACGGCAAAGACCGCGGACCTAAGCAAGTCGCGCGCGGTGACGCCGATTCGGCATGTCGCAGCGAAGCCTTCGACGTCGTCGAAACAAGCGGTGAATACCAATGGGCGCGCGACTCCTGCCGCATCGACCAAGCCGGCGGCGCGTCTGATCGCGAAGGCGGAGAACGTCAAATTCGATGTCATCGGGACGCGTGCCGTTATCGGACGCGTGCTCGATCCGAACAACGATACCGTAATCGACATCGATCTGAATCCGTTGCGGCAGTCCTCGGATCGGGTGTCGCGGCGGCATGCGGAGATCGTGAAACGCGGCGACCAGTTCTTCGTACGCGATCTAGGGAGTCTCAACGGCACCTTCATCGTGGGGCGCGGCCGTTTGGGGCGCGATCAGCTTTATCAATTAAAAGATGGCGACCAGATGATGCTAGGCAATGCTATATTGGAATTTCGGAAGGTGTAGTGCCGCATGATCACCTGTCCTGAATGTGGACTCCAATCCCCCGATGGCTCGAAGTTCTGCGATCATTGCGGACGCGGACTGAGCGCGACCGCCGCGCCCCCGCAGCAACTCGCGACGCGCCCCATTCCGCTCGCGCCCGGCACCATCGTCAAGGGATACGAAGTCGTCGAGCTGGTCGCGCAGGACTCGATCGAGAATCGCTATCGCGCGATTCGCAAATCCGAGAGCAAAGAAGAAAAAGTCACGCTCCGCGAGCGGATCGCGCCAGTGCGCGAGGAGTCGGAAGAAAAACCGGTCGAAGAGGCGAAGCCGCCTGCGCCTGCGCCAACGCCCGCGGTCGATCCGCAGGCGAAGACTGCGGAGCTGAAACCGCCGCCGGGTATGTCCGCGAATGGCGAGGCGGCGGCGCCCGCAGAGACGCAAGCTCAAGTCGTCGCTACCGCCGAAGTTTCAGCGCCGGAGGTGGAAGCCGGCATCGAAGTAGTCCCCGAAACTTCGGAACCATCCGCAAGCGATGCGCCGACCCAACCGCTGCCGCCGCCCGAACATACCAACGGTGCGAGGGCCGAGAGCGCCTCGACGGAAAATGAGGCGACGTCCGAGCGGGAGTTTATCAAGGACTTGCCCGACCATTTCGCCGACGATCTCGGCGACGTGTTCGGGCGCGTGCTCGCGCTGTCGATGACGCTGGCGCATCCCGCATTCGAGAAGGCTATTTCCGGATTCGCCAATGACGGCCGCGTTTATCTCGTCTACCCCGATACCGATTCGAAACCGCTGTCGAATCGGCGCGGCGGGATCAAAATGAACGAGCCCGAGGCGATCGCGATCGCCGTGCAGGTCTGTCAGGCCGTCGGCTTCGTACATCGGCGCGGCTTGCGTCTCAATGACATATGTCCCGAGTCAGTCGCGCTCGCGTCCGATGGCCGCGTCAAGATGACCGGGCTGAACTGCGTATCCAACGACAACGAGCTGGAGAACGATCCGATTTTCAATGACGGCTATACCGCGCCGGAGATTTATCGCGCGAAGAAGGTCGATAAGCGCGCCGATATCTTCTCGGTCGGCGCGCTGCTGTATTCGATGCTGACCGGCGATCGCTTGCAATCCGAAACTTGGCGCGAGGAAGCGGGGCCGATCCGTTTCTATCCGCCGCATGTCGTGTCGCCGTCGATTGAGCAGGCGATTCTCCGCGCGGTGCAATTCAATCCCGCGGATCGATGGCCCAATATCGATGCGCTCAAAAGCGAGTTGCTCAAGCTCAGCAGCGAGGTCAAAATCCGTGCGACCGCGCTCACCGATGTCGGCATGGTGCGCGAGCTGAATGAAGATTCCGTTCTCGCGCTCGAGTTCTTCCGCGATTCCCAAGTCGAGCCTTCGCAGAGCTATCTCTACGCGGTATGCGACGGAATGGGCGGCGCGGAAGCCGGCGAGACCGCCAGTGCAATTGCTGTTGGAACCATCCGTGACTATGTTGAAAGCAGGTTACGTCGCGGTGAAACGCAAAACCTCGGCGAGCTTCTGACTGCGGCGCTGGAAGAGGCCAATAACCTCATCCTCGGCTATCAGAAGGAACATCCCGAGGCGCGCGGAATGGGTTCCACCGGAGTATGCGCCGCGATCGTACCCCCGGATGGGGCGGTGGCGTGGGTGGGAGACAGCCGCGCCTACATTCTCGAAGGCGGCTCTCTCCGCCAGCTCACGAAAGATCATTCGTTGGTGCAGCGATTGGTTGAGATCGGACAGATCACGGCCGAAGAAGCGCGTCATCATGAGCATAAGAACGTGATCACGCGGTCGTTAGGCGCGCGTCAAAGCGGGCCGGCCGGCGCCGAGATGACGGTTATAAAACTTCGTCGCGGAGACCGCTTGCTTTTGTGCAGCGACGGCCTGATGGCGCATGTCGACGATCCCGCGATCGCCGAGATCATAAAGAGCTACGACGATCCGTATCCAATCGCGCGCGAATTGATTGCTGCAGCCAATGCCGGCGGCGGCACTGACAACATTTCCGTCATCGTGGTATTCGCCAGCTAACACTATGGCTGGATCAGGTCCGCTCAATCCCGGCAAGCTGCTAGCAGGTCGATACCTGATCGAGAGGCTGCTGGGCGGGGGCGGGATGGGCGTCGTCTATCTCGCGCGCGATCAGCGCCTCGCCAATCGCCCCTGCGCGATCAAGGAGATGGTCGATCACTTCATCGACCAGGCGCAGCGGCTCGAGGCCAACGACTACTTCGCGCGTGAGGCCGACACGCTCGCGCAACTGAAGCATCAGGCGATCCCCGCCATCACCGATCGCTTCGACGATCAGAATCGCCATTACCTGGTGATGGAGTATGTCGAGGGGCGCAACCTCGAAGAGGAACTCGCGGCGCGAGGCGAGCCGCTGCCCGAGGGCCTCGTCATCGACATCTCGCGCCAGCTCTGCGACGTACTGGCGTATCTGCACAACATGACGCCGCCGATCGTGTATCGCGACATGAAGCCCTCCAACGTGATGCTCACGTCGAAGGGACGGGTGGTGCTGGTCGACTTCGGCATCGCAAGGCTGTTCAAGCAGGCGCGCAAGGGCACCATGATCGGAACGCTCGGCTTCGCGCCGCCCGAGCAGTACAAGGGCGAGATCGATCCGCGCAGCGACATCTATTCGCTCGCAGCGACGATGCACTACATGCTCACCGCGCGCGACCCGGAAAAATTTCCGCCGTTCAGTTTCCCGAAGCTGAAGGAGCTGCGGCCCGAAGTTTCCAGCAACCTCGCCGCCGCGATCGATACGGCGCTTGCCTATGATGTCGAAGGACGCCCGCAGACGATCGAGGCATTCCGCGACATGATGTTGTACGGCACGGGCGTGTCGGCTTCTGGAGCCACCATCAGCCCCCAGGCCGGAACCGCGGGCCTTGCGCCGGTCGGGATCGGCGACATCGGCGAACTGCCGATCGCTCCGCGCCCGCCGCGCAGCGCTGTGAGCCGCGCGATAGGTCTCATCACATTTTCGTTGATACTGGCCGGAATTGCATTCGGCGCGACCTATGTCTACTCGGACCCCGCGCTGCAGATGCAGCTCGGCATTAAGTCGTACATCGATTCGCTGCCGTGGAAGCATGAGGAACTGGTCGCAGAGGCGCGCCAGCATCCGCTGGAGCTCCAGCAGATCTCGCTGATGCTATCGAGCCGCGATGGCGATCCCGTCTCAGCTCCGAAGGCGAGCTTCACCGACGCCGAAATCACCAATCAAAAGTACATGAAGTGGCAGGCGACGTTTAAGAACGACCTGGAAGGGATGGAGGGTCGCACCGACCAGGTCGAGGCCCGCTTCTACGATGCGAGCGGCGCGCAAATCGCGTCGAGCGATCAGAGCCTGTTCGTGGGGCCCTCGCAAAAGACGGTCGACTTCAGCGGCGTCGCACTAATGCCCGATCTCACTACGCATCCGGCCGGTTCATACAAGGTCGCGCTCTATCTCGGCGATAAGTATCTCGCGGCGCAGCAGTTCAATGTTACGCAGGACCTCGCGAGCAAAGCCAAGGGTGCGACCGAGGGCGCGACCGGCGCGGCTGCGCCCTCGATCGCGCCGGAAGACGCTGCCAAGAAGGCCGAGGACGAGGAGCGCAAGTTGGCGTACATCGAGGAGGTGCGCCGCAAGCCGCTCGAGCTGATGCACATCGAGTTCGTCAATAGCACCAAGACCGGCACGCCGCTGTCGTCGCCCAGCGAATCATTCGATGTATCGAAAGTGCTATTCATCGCGTGGCAGGTGAATTTCCACAATCGGCTCTACAAGCTGGACACTAATCAGTATCGCGTCGATGCTGCTTACATCGCGCCCGATGGACGCACCCTGGGCAGCGTCAATGACTGGAAGAACGTGTCGCCGTCGGAGCGTACCGTGCAATTCAGCGGACGCGTCGGCAATTCGGCGGGTGGCGCGTTTTTGCCGGGGACCTATACCGTCAACTTTTATTTGAATGGCCAATACTTCGCGCAGAAGCGCTTCGAGGT
>DATGKG010000553.1:0-11446 GCA_035294805.1 Binataceae bacterium (SeqCode)
GCCGCGTGTTTTCCGCGCAGGAAGCGCTCGAAGGCCGGCTCATCAAAAAGATCTACAAGGCTGAGGAGTTGCTACCGGCAGCCCGTGCCCTCGCGCGCGAGATTGCGGACAACACAGCGCAGGTGTCGGTTGCGATGACGCGTCAGATGCTGTGGCGGATGCTTGGCGCCGACGATCCGATGGAGGCGCACAAGATCGACAGTCGCGCGATTCGTTCGCGTGGCGCCTCTGGCGACGCGAAAGAAGGAGTCACGTCATTTCTGGAGAAGCGTCCAGCGAAGTACCCGAACAAGGTATCGAAGGACATGCCATCATTTTTCCCATGGTGGCAAGAGCGGAAGTACAGCTAGTGCTTGCGGCATCGCGTTCTAGGGAGCGGAAGAGCGCGAAAGAAAGAAACAGCAAGCCATCCAACGGATAGCCAAGTCACACTTATAGTTAGGGGCGGCTCATGGCGAGGTTGGTGCGCCTCGAGGAACAACCGTCCAGGAAGAGCGACACGACCGCCTCCGAGGCGAGTTCCGGCGTCGTGTAATCGCGGCAATATCGATTGATGCCACGCAGCATTCCCAGCAATGATTCCGCGACGATCCGCGTATCAAGGTCCGGGCGAAGGGCGACACTCTGGATGCCTTCGACGAGAATCGCCTCAACGAGGCTTGCAAGCTCTTGGCGTTCCTTGCGATAGCTTCGCTCGAGGCGCGCCGGAATTCTGGTCGGATCGCGCAACAGGGCGAAGAATTGCCTTCGCGTCCAGAAAAAGGTCAGCGTATGGCGCACCACTGTCGCGATCTGATCCCGCGTAGAGACGGTGCCGCTTAGCGCGCTGCGAATTTCTTTTTGCAGATGCTTGAATCCTTCGATGACGACCGACGCGTACAATTCTTCTTTCGATCCGAACTGGCGATAGATACTGCCTTTGCCGACGCCGGAGCGTGACGCGACCTTATCGATCGAAACCCGCGCGAAGTCCTTGTTGCCGAACAGATCGCTGGCATGGCGCAAAATGGTTTCGCGCAGGAACGGGATGGTGGGGCGTCCACGGGTTCGCGTCCGCGGGCCGGCCGGTTTGGGGGAATTTTGTCGCGAGGTCATCGTTGGTTTGCGCATCATTGCGCGTTTTATCGCAAAATGGACTGGCGAGTCCAAAATTGCTCTTGATAATTCATCTTTGCCGGGAACATTTGGCGCTATCCGAGAGCTCCGGCGCCTTCTATAATGACGCGTGATGCGGCGTCGGGTTGCATCTGCGCCGAGCTGTAGTTTTGGTGAAACCGCGCGCCTTTTTCAACGTCAATAGGAATTATGGACTTAGGCGTCCAAAAAAGCGAAACCTAATCTATCCGACGCCTCTATCGCCCGGTTGACCGAGTCCGTTGACCGCACTCATTGCGCAAACGCTTTTGGAGAATTTGAGTTGTTCGACGAGATGACGACTGGCGCCCCTGCCTCCGAGCAGACCAAAGTGAAATATTCCGGTGCCGAGCCGGCTTCGCGAACCCACGCGGGGTTGGCGAGCGACTGGCGAACCTGGCTCGTCGGAGCGTTGATCGTACTTGTCATCGCATACTTCTGGCGCGCGCATCGGCAAGCAGTCGAAGCCGCGGCCGCGCAGAAAAACGCGCGCCCGATGATTCCGGTTTCCGCGGTGCAAGCGCAGCTCGGCGACCTCGATCTTTATCTGACCGCGATCGGTTCGGTGACGCCATTCAATACCACCACTGTAAAGTCGCGCGTCGACGGCGCAATCCAGAACATCTTCTATACAGAAGGAGAGACGGTGAAGGCGGGCGATCTGCTGATCCAGATCGATCCGCGTCCATACCAGGTCCAGCTCACCCAGGCGCAGGGTCAGATGGCCAAAGACCAAGCCGCTTACGAAGTCGCGAAAATCACTTTCGAGCGAGATCAACTTTTGTATTCGCAGGGAGTGATCGCGCGCCAGGACCTCGACAATCAGCAATCCACCATGGACCAGGCGAAAGGCGCAGTCGAGAGCGATCGCGGGGCGATCGACAATGCGAAGCTGAATATTACGTATAGCCGCATCAGCGCGCCGATTTCCGGTCGCATCGGACTGCGCCTGCTGGATTTGGGAAATATCGTGCACGCCACCGATACCACCGGGCTGGCGGTCATCACGCAGCTGCAGCCGATCGCAGTGATATTCGCGCTTCCGGAGGATGATATTCCTCGCGTGGTGAAGCGGACGCAGAGTGGACAGCCGCTGACGGTGCAGGCGTGGGATCGCGATTTCACCAAACAGCTTTCCAGCGGAACGCTGATGACCTTCGACAACCAGATCGATCAGACCACCGGAACTGTGAAGCTCAAGGCGCAATTCGACAATCCCGACTATGCGCTGTTCCCGAGCCAATTCGTTAACGCGCGGCTGCTCATCAACACGATTAAGAGCACGGTGCTGATCCCGACCGCGGCAGTGCAAAAAAGTCCGCAAGGAAATTTCGTCTACGTCGTGAAGCCTGACGATTCCGTGATGCAGCGTGGTGTCACGGTGGGTGCGACGCAGGGCGATATTTCATCTATCAAGAATGGCGTGAACCAAGGCGATACGGTGGTCACCGACGGAGTCGATAAGCTCCAGCCTGGGACCAAGGTCAGTGTACATCTCGCGACCTTCGCGCTGATCGACCATCCGACGGCGCAATGAGCCGGCCCTTCATTCTCCGGCCGATCGCGACCACCCTGCTGATGGCGGCGATTCTCCTGGCCGGCATCGTGGCGTTCCGCGAGCTGCCGGTTTCCGCCTTGCCCGAGGTCGATTATCCAACCATCCAGGTGCTGACGTTTTATCCGGGCGCGAGTCCGGATGTCATGGCGTCGTCGGTGACTGCGCCGCTCGAACGACAGTTCGGGCAGGTGCCGGGACTCAATCAGATGACCTCGAACAGTTCGTTCGGCGCGTCGGTCATCATATTGCAGTTCGATTTGAACCTCAGCATCGATGTCGCGGAGCAGGAAGTCCAGGAGGCGATCAACGCGGCGGCGACTTATCTGCCGACCGATCTGCCGAATCCTCCAGTTTATAGCAAAACCAATCCCGCCGATGCGTCGATACTCACGCTCGGGCTTACCTCTACCGAGCTGCCGCTCGATCAGGTTGAGGATCTCGCGGATACGCGCTTGTCGGAAAAAATCTCGCAGGTGTCGGGCGTCGGCTTGGTCAGTATCAGCGGAGGGCAGAAGCCCTCGGTGCGCATCCAGGCAAATCCCACTCAGCTATCGGCCTACGGACTGACGCTAGAGGATCTCCGCACTACCGTCGCGGCTTCCAATGTGAATCAGGCGAAAGGCAACTTCGATGGAAAGGCGCAGGCCTACACCGTCGGCGCGAACGATCAACTGCTGTCGGCAGCCAACTATCAGCCGCTGGTCGTCGCGTATCACAATGGCGCGCCGGTGAAGTTGTCCGATGTCGCCAATGTCATTGACGAGCCCGAGAACGTCAAGCAGGCCGCATGGATGAATTCGGTGCCGGCGGTAATCCTCAACGTACAGCGCCAGCCCGGCGCGAACATCATTACCGTTGTCGACAAGATCAAGCAACTTCTACCCAAACTTCAGGCTTCCCTGCCCGGATCGGTGAAAGTCGCGGTGCTTACCGATCGCACCACCACCATTCGTGCGTCGGTCGCCGATGTGGAATTCGAACTGATGCTGACCGTCGCGCTGGTCGTGATGGTCATCTTTCTGTTTCTGCGCAGCCTCTCCGCGACCATCATCCCGAGCATTGCGGTGCCGCTTTCGCTGATCGGTACCTTCGGCGTGATGTATCTACTGGGATACAGCCTTAACAATCTCACGCTGATGGCGCTAACTATTTCGACCGGCTTTGTGGTCGATGACGCGATCGTGATGATCGAGAACATCTCGCGCTTCATCGAGGAGGGCGACCCTCCGCTCAAGGCTGCGCTGAAAGGCGCGGAGCAGATCGGCTTCACGATTCTATCACTGACGATTTCGCTCATCGCGGTGCTCATCCCGCTGCTGTTTATGGGTGACATCGTCGGACGCCTTTTCCGCGAGTTCGCGATCACGCTTGCGGTAACAATTTTGGTTTCCGCGATCGTCTCGTTGACGCTCACTCCGATGATGTCGTCCAAGCTGCTGCGCCGTGCGGAAGAAAGCGAGCAAAGCAGGTTCTACAAGGCATCTGAACGAGCGTTCCAAAAATCGATCGATTTCTACGCGACCACCTTGCGATGGGTGCTTAGGCATCAGCCCGCGACGCTAATGGTGGCGGTCGCGACGCTGGTCCTGACCATCCTCCTGTATTGGCTGGTGCCGAAGGGATTTTTTCCGGTCCAGGACACCGGCGTCATACAGGGCGTTTCCGATGCGCCGCAGACCATTTCGTTTCCTGCGATGGCGCAGCGCCAGCAGGCGCTCGCGCAAGTTATCCTGCAGGATCCGGCGGTCGCGAGCCTCTCATCCTTCATCGGTGTCGACGGCACCAATGTCACGCCCAACAGCGGCCGTATCCTGATCAATCTAAAACCGCTCCACGAGCGCGATGCCGACGTCACGCAAATCATCGATCGCCTTCAGCCGAAGCTCGCGCAGGTTGAGGGCATTACCCTCTACCTTCAGCCGGTGCAGGACTTAACGGTCGAGGATAGAGTGAGCCGCACGCAGTATCAGTATAGCCTCGAGGATCCGAACCCCGTCGAGCTGTCGACCTGGACCGCAAAGTTGATCGATAAGCTGAAGGCGCTGCCGTCGCTGCGCGATGTCGCGACCGATCAGCAGGATCAGGGACTGAATGCCCACCTCGTGATCGATCGCGACACCGCCTCGCGCCTCGGCATCACTCCCTCGACCATCGACAATACGCTCTACGATGCGTTTGGGCAGCGCCAGATCTCGACGATGTTCACGCAGCTCAACCAGTATCACGTGGTGCTGGAAGTCGCGCCGGAGTTTCAGCGCGATCCGCGCGAACTCGATGACATCTATCTGCGCTCGAGCAGCGGCGGGCAGGTCCCGCTGAGCACGTTCACGCACTACGAGGCCGGCAGCACGCCGCTCATCGTGAATCATCAGGGGCAGTTCCCGACCGTGACGGTTTCCTTCAATCTCGCGCCCGGATATTCGCTCGGCGACGCGGTCACCGCGATCGATAGTGCGCAAACGCAAATTGGCATGCCCGAGAGCATTCAGACCGCTTTCCAGGGAACCGCGGCAGCTTTCCGGGCGTCGCTTAGCAACGAGCCGCTACTGATTTTAGCCGCGCTAGTCACCGTCTACATCGTGCTGGGCGTCTTGTACGAGAGCTACATCCATCCGGTCACGATTCTCTCGACGCTGCCATCGGCGGGCGTCGGCGCGATCCTCGCGCTGCTGATCTGCCGTATCGATCTGAGCGTCATCGCGCTGATCGGAATTATCCTGCTGATCGGTATCGTCAAGAAAAATGCCATCATGATGATCGACTTCGCGCTGGAGGCGCAGCGCAAAGGCGGTAAGAACGCGGATGACGCGATCTACGAGGCGTGCCTGTTGCGCTTTCGTCCGATCATGATGACCACGATGGCCGCATTGCTGGGCGCGTTGCCGCTCGCGCTCGGTACCGGCACCGGCTCGGAGCTGCGGCGTCCGCTCGGCATCGCGATCGTGGGTGGATTGCTCATCAGCCAGTTGCTCACGCTCTACACCACGCCGGTGATCTTCCTCTACTTCGACCGGCTCGCGCCGGAGTCGGAAAAAGTCGAGGCCGAGCTGGCGGAGCGTCAGACTCCGCGGGTGCAGGCAATATGAGTTTTTCCGAGACCTTCATCAAGAATTCCGTCGGCACCACGCTGCTGACCATCGCAATCGCGCTGGCAGGGATCATCGCGTTTCGATTGTTGCCGGTTGCGCCGCTGCCGCAGGTCGAATTTCCTACCATCCAGGTGCAGGCGATGCTTCCGGGCGCGAGTCCCGAGACGATGGCGTCGTCGGTCGCAACGCCGCTGGAGCGTTCGTTCGGACGTATCGCGGGCTTGACCGAAATGACTTCGACCAGTTTTCTCGGCCAGACCAGCATCGTGCTGCAATTCGATTTGAATCGGAACATCGATGCTGCGGGGCGCGACGTGCAGGCGGCGATCAACGCCGCCAACAGCAATCTTCCGAGCAATCTGCCGGCCAAGCCGCTGTACCGGAAGGTCAATCCCGCCGATGCGCCGATCATGATCGTCGCGCTGACCTCGAAAACCGAGACGACCGGGCAGATGTACGATGCGGCGTCCTCAATCCTCGCGCAGAAGCTTTCGCAGATTGATGGCGTCGGGCAGGTCACGGTCGGCGGTGGCGCGTTGCCCGCGGTGCGCGTTGAGGTCAATCCCACGCAACTGAATGCCACCGGAATGAGCCTCGAGCAGCTTCGCAGCGTACTCGCTTCCTCCAATGCGAATCGTCCCAAGGGCGAGATCGCAAACGATACCGAGGCGTGGTCGCTCTCGACCACCGATCAACTGCTGCGGGCGAAACAATACCGGCCGCTGATCATCGCCTATCGCAACGGCGGCTCGGTGGTTCTCTCCGATGTGGCCAAGGTGGAGGATTCGGTCGAAAATGTCCGCACCGCCGGAATGATCGATGCCAAACCCGCGGTGCTGGTGATCATTTTTCGGCAGCCGGGCGCCAACATTATCGATACGGTCGATCGCATCTATGCGGCCCTGCCGGCATTGCACGCTTCAATCGCCACCGATATCGACCTGATCGTTGGAATGGACCGCACCACCACCGTGCGCGCCTCGGTGCACGATGTCGAAGTCACCATGCTGATTTCGATCTCGTTGGTCATCATGGTGGTGTTCCTGTTTTTGCGAAACGCGCGCGCCACGCTGATTCCCGGCATCGTGGTGCCGATTTCGTTGGTCGGCACTTTCGCGGTCATGTACCTGTTCGGCTACAGCATCGACAATCTTTCGTTGATGGCGCTGACGATATCCACCGGCTTCGTGGTCGATGACGCGATCGTCGTCATCGAAAATATCTCGCGCTACCTCGAGGAGGGTTATTCGCCATTTCGGGCCGCGGTGCGCGGCACCCGCGAAATCGGCTTCACCGTAATGTCGATCAGCATCTCGCTGATCGCGGTCTTCATCCCGATTTTGCTGATGGGAGGAATCGTCGGACGCCTGTTCCGCGAATTTGCGGTCACCCTCGCCGCGGCGGTCGCGGTCTCGATGGTGGTATCGCTCACCACCACGCCGATGATGTGCGCGAAGCTGCTACGGCCGGAACATAATCGCCCGCACGGACGCTTCTACAAAACCAGCGAACATGTGTTCGATTCGGCATTGACGTTTTACGAGCGCAGCCTCGGATGGGTGCTTCATCATCCGCGGCTGATGCTGACCGTAGCGCTGGCGACACTCGTCATCAACATCTACATGTTCAAGATCATCCCGAAAGGATTTTTTCCCGAGCAGGACACCGGCCGCTTGATGGGCGCGGTACTGGCCGATCAGGATACCTCATTTCAGGCGATGCGCCAGCGGCTCCTGCAGATCGTCAAGCTGATCGACCAGGATCCCGCGGTCGACAACGCGCTTGCATTTACCGGCGGCAACGGCGCTACCAACACCGCGAATTCATACATCGCGCTCAAGCCGCTCAGGCAGCGCAACAATGTCAGCGCGCAGGAGGTGATCGCGCGCATCCGCAAACGTGCCGCTAAGATTCCTGGCGTAAGTCTCTATATGCAGGCGGTGCAGGACCTTCGCATTGGCGGCCACATGGCGAATGCCGAATATCAGTACACTCTACAGAGCGACGACCTCCCGCAGCTGATGGAGTGGGCGCCCAAGCTACTCCAGAAGATGCGCACCATCCCGCAGTTGACTGACGTCAGCAGCGATCAGCAAAACGCCGGGCTGGCTGCGAATCTGGTGATCGATCGCCCAACCGCGTCGCGGCTCGGTATTTCGCCGCAGCTCATTGACGACACCTTGTACGACGCGTTCGGGCAGCGTCAGGTCTCTACGATGTACACGCAGCTCAATCAGTACCATGTGGTGATGGAGGCTGCGCCGGAGTTCTGGCAGAACCCCGAAGGGCTCAGCCAGATTTACATCAATTCGAGCACTGGCGGGCAGGTTCCGCTGAGCGCCGTCACCCGTTATGAAGCATCGACGACGCCGCTTACGGTCAATCATCAGGGACAATTTCCCGCTGTGACGATGTCATTCAATTTGCAACAGGGCGTTGCGCTTGGCGATGCGGTCAACATCATCAATCAGGCCGAAAGCGCCATTCATATGCCGGCAGGCATTCGCGGGACTTTCCAGGGCACTGCGCAGGCCTTTCAAGCATCGCTCGCCAACGAGCCGATCTTGATCCTCGCCGCGCTGCTCACGGTGTACATCGTGCTTGGCATTCTCTACGAGAGTTACATCCATCCGATCACAATACTTTCCACGTTGCCCTCTGCGGGCGTAGGCGCGCTGCTGTTCCTGCTGCTGTTCCACTACGACTTAAGCATCATCGCGCTGATCGGAATCATTCTGCTGATCGGCATTGTGAAGAAGAATGCCATCATGATGATCGACTTCGCGCTGGAGGCCGAGCGCAAGCAGGGCAAGTCGTCGGAGGAGGCCATCTACCAGGCGTGCATCCTGCGCTTTCGGCCAATCATGATGACTACGATGGCGGCGATGTTGGGCGGACTACCGCTCGCGATCGGCAGCGGCACCGGCTCCGAATTGCGCCGTCCCCTCGGCATCGCGATCGTCGGCGGCTTGCTGGTGAGCCAGATGCTGACGCTCTACACCACGCCGGTGATTTATCTTTATATGGACAGCCTGAGCATATGGTGGTCGAGCGTGCGCGGCCGCACTCCCGCGCGCGTCGTTCTTTCCGAAGGCGAGGCCTGAAGATTCATTCATCCCGGCATTGAGTGCCGCGGCTGCAAGCGGACCGGCATTTTCCGAGCTCGGTTCGCCGACATCCTACAAAGTGTCGATTGTTTCGCTAATTTGTAGATAGTAGAGTTATTAGCGCGCTTCAGCACAGCCCAGGCGGGCGGCAACCGTGAAAGGGGGGACGATGACACCGCGCATTCGCAAGCGCCTGAGTCATGGCACGATGCTGCTCTTAATGGGGGCAGTGTTCTGCGGATGCTCCACGGTGAAGCCCTCGACCGATTTTGTGAGGAGTCTCCAGCAAGCGGCGCTGCGTGGCGAGGTCCAAAGCGGCCCGCTCGACGTGGCCCACGAATGTCCGATCTGCAATCCTGACGAGGCCATCTTCGCTCAGCAGATTGTGGATGCGGAGCAGCGCTTTGGCGCCGGATGCAAGGAAATCCCGGGCGCGGAAGCCAGCTATCGAATGATTAAAGCGATGATGCAGTCCGACGATTTGGTGCCGGGCTATAAGAACTTTGTTGACACTCGCATGTGCCAGGTGGCCGAAAAGTACCAGGCCTGCGCCGCGCCGGAACATCGCGCGGTGTCTGTCGGCGATAGCACTGGACCCGCGGGAGCACTGATCGCCGCGATCGATCAATGCCGCGAACACAATCCCGCGGAGGCCGACGAGATTCTCAATCGGGCGATTGCGATGGAAAGTGAGTCCATCAACCGCGCGGTGTTGGCCGGCAACTACGCCGATGCGAAACCGGAGTTGCGCATCTATGCGGCGCTGCCGCGCTCCAATCAACAACGCGCACAGGAGTGGCGCACCAGCATCGCGGATGAGGAATTTGCGGCAAAGACGCTCTCAGCGCAAACCTCGGCCGAACTCAAGGGAATGGTCTGCGACGACAGTTATTTCGTGCGCAATCCGGAAACCGGTTATGGCACTACGGTGGGCGGACTGAATATGCGCAAGGGCGGCCGTATCGGATCCGACAATCCCTTCTGGCCGGTATCAAAAACCGATACGAAAGAATCGCGGCTGGCATCGCTCATATGGGAGCTGTCCAATGCCAACGAAATTTCGATGGCTGACGCGCAGAAGATGTTGCAACGGGCCTACGCCCGCGCCGCGAAAGATCCCTCCTACTGCGGCACCGCAGATTAGGTAGCCGGCCGAATCATCACGCGAACCTCTCCGTCGCGGTTCGCCTTTACGGTGGCGCGCTGATTCTCGGCGTCCACCTTCGCTTCGCCTCCGGAAACCTCGATCGAAAATCCGGTGGGATATTGAACGCGTGGTACAAAGAACTCGGTCTCGCCATGAATTTCGCGATCGGCATCGAAGACGAATTCGAAAGTCCGCGCGATGCGATCGAATTTCGTCTTGCGGGGCACGCCCTGCGTCGCCATCGCATATGGACGTACGAATCCTTTCAGCGCACGACCACCGCTGTTGATGTCGCCGGCGTCGATCTGTTGATCGCGCGAGAAGATGCTCAGGTCCTCCTGGTTCCATCCGTCGCCGATCGCGAGGTCGTTGCGATTCGATGCCGTATAATTCCACTGCGTGCTGCTGATCAGCAGCGCGTCGAGCGCGTTGTACATCAGATCGAGCGCGATGATGTGGGGTGTCCACGGCGCGTCGCTGCGATCGCCGCAATGGAAAGCGCGATATGCCTCTGCGCCATTGAGGTCGAACTGAATCCCGCATTCGCCGATCAGGGTGGGCGCGCCGCCGTGCAGCGTGTCCGTCATGGCGGCGATCCGCGCGAGCTGCCGCGTGTAGCGCTCCTGAATCTGCGCGGCCTCCGCCGCCATCGCGTCGCTACCTAAATCGAGGCTGAGGTTCGGGTTGAAGGTCTTGCTCGCGAGCATCGCGACGTCGTACCAATGGCTCGCGTTGACGGTGTTGCGCGGGGTGTCGGGCGGAAATTTGCTGCCGGCAAATGCTGCGAACGGATCCATTTCGGCGAACAGCATCCAGTCCGGATTGATTTCGCGGATGTTGGCCGCGACGCGCGCGAAGAACGGGCCCACATAGTCGACGACGTGATCAACCTGACGATCGCCGACGCGCTGAAAAAAATTGTCGCGCAAAACCTCGAAACTGCCGTCCGCGTTGAGCCGCCACGCGCCGGCCTGCTGGAACGGATCGACGACACCGTCCCTCCAAATCGAGATGCGCCGTGGATTCATGGTCTGTTCGCGCGTCGCGACGATGGTCCTCGACGCGCGATCGAATTCGAGCATCGGTACCGCGCGCGAAATCCCGTGCGATACCAGCAGCCCGTCAAGCGGCGACCACGCGAGGCCCGGCGCCGCGCGATGCGGATTGTCTTCGCTCGGGCCAAGATGACGATAGCTCAGGCGCTGCCCGATCCATCCGGACATCGGTTCGTTGAGCGAATCGAAACCGATCAGATTGGGCAGGTCGCGCACCCGCCGGGCGAGTTCACGCATCGCACCGAAATAGTGCTCCTGCATGTAGTCCTGGACGTTGACGCCGTCGATGACCATGCGCGGCGCGAAATCGCGGCCGGCGAAAAACAGCGTCCAAATGATGCCGTTGGCCGGCCGGC
>DATGKG010000554.1:0-3682 GCA_035294805.1 Binataceae bacterium (SeqCode)
GAAAAACTCCTTAATTTTGCTCGATTAAGTGGGTTTGTTTCGCACTTCTGCAATTAGCTATCGCGGCATTCGAGGTCCTTCGCGCAGCGCTCAGGACCATTGCTAGCGATGCTCGCAATGGGTTTGTTTTTGCACTTTTGCATTCGGCGCGATCAGCGTCCTCCAAACGACAATTGGCGCCCCTCGTCAGGACGCCACCTCTAAATCATAGCACAAAAGTGGCTCCACAAGTTTATCCTTTATCCTATAAGGCCCGGGTTTGCGCCGCCGTCAATGGTGATGTTGGCGGCATGAATGAATGCGGCGCGCGGCGATGCGAGGAACAAAATCAGGTCGGCCACTTCTTCGGCTGTGCCGGGCCGCCCGAGCGGCGTCATCCGGCGCGTGATCTCCTCGCGGCTGTGCCCGCCTCCACCCTCGCGCGCGCGCTGACTCAGAAATAATTCGAGCCGTTCGGTGAGGATCGGTCCCGGATTGATGCCGACTGCGCGCACACCGTGCTTCGCACCCTCGGCAGCGAGCGCCTTGGTGAAATGGTTCAACGCGGCATTCGCTGCGCCGCCGACCATGTAGCCCGCCGACGGAACCAGACCGCCGGTGCCGATGACATTGACGATGACGCCGCTTTTTTGTGCGGCCATTTTCGCCATCACCTCGCGCGCCATTCGCACATAGCCGAAAAACTTCAGCTCGAAGTCGAGCTTCCAGTCATCGTCAGATATCTTCAGAAAATCGCCGGGGCGCGCGCTGCCGGCATTGTTCACCAGAATATCGATGCGGCCGAATTCCGAAGTGGTTTTGTCGACCACGCGTCGAATCGCCGCGAGGTCAGTCAAATCGGCCTGCACCGCCGCGATGCGCTCACGCGCCGATGCGCCAACAGCGGCGACTGTTTCATCGAGAGCCTCGCGTCCACGCGCGCATATGACCACCGATGCGCCTTCTTTGATAAATCCCAATGCCGCGGCCCGTCCGATACCTTTGCTGCCACCGCTGACGATCGCGACCTTGCCGGTAAGTTCGAGTTCCATGTTGCACCTGGCCATCACGCTCGCATCGCGGCGCGCGATGCGTCAAGCAACGCCTTAACAGCGCCGCCTCTATCTGGCAGCATGGATCGCTCATCTGATGAAAGACGTCATCGTCTCCACTATCTCCGCAGCAATCGAGAAGGCTCACGCATCCGGCAAGCTGAAGTCCTCGGGCGTGGCGGTGAGCACCGAATCGCCGAAGGATACCGCGCACGGCGATATCGCATCGAATGTTGCGCTCGCGCTAGCACGCACGGAGGGCAAGCCGCCACGCGCGATCGGTGAAATCATTCGCGAGCACATCGAGCTGCCCGATGCAGTGAAAGAGGTGAGCGTCGCAGGGCCGGGCTTCCTCAACTTCCGGATGGCGCCGCTGTATTGGCATCGCGAGATGCGCCAGGCGTATGCCTCCAGTCGTGACTTCTTTCGTCCGCGCAAATGGAGCCTGCGCGACGGTGGTAGCGATTCGATACAGGTCGAGTTTCTATCCGCGAATCCGACCGGACCACTCACGGTTGGGCACGGACGCAATGCGGTGCTCGGCGACACCATCGCGCGCATGTACGAGGCCGCAGGATTCAAAGTCACGCGCGAGTATTACTTCAACGACGGCGGCCGCCAGATGCGGCTGCTCGGCGAGTCGGTGCGCGTGCGCTATCTGCGAGACCTCGGGCGCGAGGCGACGCTGCCCGAAGACGGCTATCAAGGCGAGTACATTGTCGATATCGCACGCGCCTTGCGACGCGAGAAGGGCGAACATCTTGCGGATGATGAGGATCGCGAGGTCTTTCGCGCCGCCGCCGTGAAGGCGATCTTCGACGAGATACTCGCGACCTGCAAAACGATTGGCGTCCGCTTCGATACTTTCAAGAATGAACTCGATCTGGTGCGCGACGGCCGCGTCGACGCGGTCGTCAAAAGGCTCGACGATCGCGGCCTCGTCACGCGCGCCGACGGTGCGCTATGGCTGCGCGCGGAGCCGCTCGGCTTGCCCAAAGATCGCGTGCTGGTGCGCTCGGGCGACGATGCCGATCCGGTCTATCGCACGCCCGATATCGCGTATCACATCGAGAAGCTGGAGCGTGGATTCGACCTGCTCGTCGACGTGTTCGGCGCCGACCACCTGGCGGAACATGATGATGTCATTGCGGCGGTGAAGGCGCTCGGCTACGACATTTCGCGCATCAAGGCGATCATCTACCAGTTCGTCACGCTGGTGCGCGGCGGGCAAAAGGTGAAGATGTCCACGCGCAAGGCGACCTACGTCACGCTCGATGAACTTATCGAGGAGGTCGGTCCCGACGCGGTCCGCTTCTTCTTCCTCTTCCGCAAGCACAACACTCAGCTCGATTTCGACCTCGACCTCGCGAAGAAGCAGGCGCCCGAGAATCCGGTCTTCTATGTCCAGTACGCCCACGCGCGGCTCGCGAGCGTTTTCCGCGAGGCGGAAAAGACGGGCCTGGTGCTTCCTGATGACACTTCGAGTATCGATTTGAATCTTCTATCCAGTGAGGAACTGGAACTGGCAAAACTTGTGCTAAACTTTCCGGAGGTGGCTACCGCCGCCGCGCAGGCCCTCGAGCCGCATCGTATGCCGTTCTATCTGCTGGAATTGGCGGGAGAGTTCCATCGCTACTACAACAAGCCCGGCAATCGTATAATTGGGCCTGAGCGCGAGCTGAGCCTGTCGCGGCTCTATCTCGCCAGCCTGCTGAAGTCGGGCCTCGCGCTCGGCCTCGAATTGCTGGGCGTCACCGCTCCGGAGCGCATGTAAAGGAAGTCTATGCGTTTTGAGATCAAAGCGGGGGGATGGTTTCTCATCGTAGTTGGATTGCTCGGCCTGTCAGTGATCGTGTTCGCGCTCGGCCTGTTCGCCGGATACGACATGGCGCGCAATACAGTCCCCGAATCGCCGCAGACCGCGAGCGTGTATCCGTTGCCGAATCCGCCCGCCGAAGCCGCGAAGGCATCTGCCAAATCATCGGATGAAGTAGCTTCGACTCAGCCCGCGCCGAAGCCGGTCGTCAAAGCAAAAGCATCGGGTATCGATTCCGGCGCGTCATCGTTATCGATGGACAAAAATTCCGGGCCGGTAAACCCACCTCCGGCGCGTATCGCGAGTGCACCGGTCGCTGCGCCGAAGGCAGCTCCCGCTCCCGAGACGGAACCGGATGAAGTTAATCCTCCGGTAAAACCCGAGGTAGCAAATACCTCCGATGCGGAAACCTCGGGCGGTCACCATGGCAAGCCTTTCAATATTCAGATCGATGCCGTGATGGATCGCAGCAACGCCGAGCAGATGACAACGCGGCTGCAGAAGCTCGGCTATCATGCCTTCATGGTGCCCACCGACATCTCGGGTCAGACGTGGTGGCGTGTGCGTGTGGGTCCCTATCAGAGCCAGGAGGAAGCGAGCGCGGCGGAGCAGGAGCTTCGTGCGAAATACAAGGACACTTACGCGCCCTAGTGATGGATTGACACGATCGCTAACTGGTAATATCTATTGACGGCAATGGAATGCATGAATCGCAACGCTCGGGCGAACTGGTGGTGGTCCATCGACGCATTCGCCTGCGCGCCGGTTTTGTAATCCATCGCAAAACCAGTTGATCCAAAGGGCCGCAGGCGAAAATCCTGCGGCCCTTTTCTTT
>DATGKG010000555.1:0-2003 GCA_035294805.1 Binataceae bacterium (SeqCode)
CCTCCGTAACTGTCAGGCTAGCTTTCCAACCATGTCTCGGGCATCGTAACGGCGCCGTTGCGCGCGAAGATAGCATCTATCTCTTTCATATCAGCTTCCGAAATCTGCCATCCCAGTGCACCGAGGTTGTCATCGACCTCGCCCGGATTGCGGCATCCGACCAGCGCCGTGCTGACGACGGGATTCGAAGTGGTCCAGCGCAGCGCCAGCTGTGGAAGTGTCTTGTTGTATTTTTTCGCGACGCCTTTCAGCTCTTCAACCGCGCGAAGATTTTTCAGGAAGTGGTCAGGGCCGAACAGGTGCTGGAACAGGTTAATATTGCCGAGCTGCCCGCGCCGCGAGCGCCAGTCACCTTTCTCGAAGGCTTTTTCTTCGCTAAGTGTGCCGGTCAGCATGCCGTAGGCGAGCGAGCCATACGCCATCACGCCGATCTGATTCTCACGGCAGTATGGAAAGATCTCCTTCTGCATGCGCCGATCGAACATATTCCAGCAATACTGGACAACATCGACGCGCCGCACCTTCATGCAGGCCTCGATCTCATTCAGCTTGAAGTTCGAAAGTCCTACCGCCTTGACCTTGCCCTGCTTGACAAGGTCATCGAGCGCGCGCATCGGCTCTTCGAATGGCACGTTCCGATCCGGCCAATGGATGAGGTAGACGTCGACGTAATCAGTTTCGAGCGCCTTAAGGCTTTTCTCGATCGACTCCATCACGCGCTTGCGAGTGCTATCACGATAGTTAGGCGTGTCGGGGTAGCCGACGCCGAACTTGGTCGTGATGACGGCTTCCTTGCGACGCTTGCCGAGTGCTTTGGCGAGCGACTTCTCGGATGCGCCGAAGCCGTATGCCTCCGCGGTGTCGTAGCTGTTGATGCCCGCATCGAGCGCGCGATTTATCGCGCGGATGAACTCGGTCTCCTCGATGCTGCCGTAGCCGCCGCCGATCTCCCAGCATCCGAATCCGATCGCTGAGATATCGACGCCGGTTTTTCCGAATTTTCTGTATTCCATCTTTCTCAGCTCCAGAACACAGACTGAAGTCCATGTTACTAGTCGAACATCAAAACGGTGCGCGCGACTTCGCCGCGCTTCATCGCGCCGAACGCATCGTTGATGTTTTCGAGTTTCGCGCGCTTGCTCACCATATCATCAAGGTTGAGGCGACCCTGCATGTAATAATCTATGTAGCGCGGCATATCGATGCGGAAACGGTTGCTCCCCATCATCGAGCCTTTCAAGGTGCGCTCTGTCAGCAGCCGTGGGCCGTCGATTTCCACCTTCTGCCCGACCGGAATCATACCAATGATGACGGCGGTGCCGCCGGTCTTGGTCGCATCGAAGCACTGCTCGGCGAGCTTCTTCAGCCCGACCGCCTCGAATGCGTAATCGACGCCGCCGTTGGTCATGGTGCGGATTTCCTTCAGCGCGTCGGTGCTCGATGCGTCAACGGTATCGGTGGCGCCGAAGCGCTTCGCCATCGCGAGCTTGTTCTCGAATTGATCGACCGCGATGATGCGTCGGGCACCTCCGATCCTCGCGCCCTGGATCGCGGAGATGCCGACCCCGCCGCATCCGAAGACCGCGACCGTGCAGCCCGGCTCGATCTTCGCGGTGTTGAGAACCGCGCCGACACCAGTGGTAACGCCGCATCCGATGAGCGCGGCGCGATCAAGCGGCATCTCATTGACGATTTTGCAGAGCGCGTTTTCGTGCACGAGCATCTTCTCGGCATAGGTCGAAAGATCGCTGAACTGTCGCACCGGCGCGCCGTTCTGCGAGAGGCGCGGCTTAGCGTCCTTCGGGCGCTGCGTCGCCTGCCGATTGTTGCATCGATTCGGATGCCCCGACATGCACTCCTCGCAATATCCGCAGAACACGGAAGGGCACGAGATGACGTGGTCGCCGGCCTTCAGATACGTAACTGACTTGCCGACCTTCTCGACGATGCCGGCCGCTTCGTGACCTAAAATCGCGGGCGCGGGATGCGGATACAATCCCTCG
>DATGKG010000556.1:0-2358 GCA_035294805.1 Binataceae bacterium (SeqCode)
CGAACTTTCTCGGCTTCTCGGTTTATCTGCGGATGATCGGATTTTCCAACATCGGGTTCTTCGAGTATTCGCGCTCACAATCGCAATCGATCGCCGAATCGGCCAAGGGCCTCGGCACGCTGATCGAAGAGATTGCTCCCGATGGTGGCGTACATCTCATCGGGCATAGCCTGGGCGGCACTATCTCGCGTCGATACACCGCGATGGCTCCCAAAGGGACCGTGCGCTCGCTCATCACGGTGGGCTCGCCATATTCGTTCTCGCAAATCAGCCCGCAGGAGATCGCGATCTTCGGCGACGAGGATCCGATCGTGCCTCCGCCGCCGACCGAGCTGATGCCGGATCAGATGTTCAAGCAGATGGTGGTGCTCGAAGACACCGGCCATCTCGCGATCCTGTATCATCCCGAGACGCTGCGCGTCGCCGCGTCCGAGTTGCGCCGGAGTCGCGAATAGCCGATCGTGAGGCCGCAGTGGCCAACGATCCGCAAATTCATTTCCGCCCGCTCAGACTCGGTGACCTCGAGCTGATGCATCGATGGCTCAACGACAACTTCGTCGCGCGATGGTGGCCGGGATGGCCGAGCCTCGAGCAGGTGCGCGCGAAGTACCAGCCGCGCATCGAAGGTCGCGAGCCTACACAATGTTACATTATCGGACTCGGCAAACCGGTCGGGTTCATCCAGTGCTACTACATTCGCGACTGGCCCGATTACGCGATTGGCGCGGAAGGCGCCACCGCGGCCGGAATCGATTTGTTTCTTGGCGACCGCAGGTACGCATACCAAGGACTCGGTCCACGCGTCATTCGCCAGTTTCTGCGGGAGGTGGTGTTTGCCGAGTACGATGTCGATAGCTGCATCATCGGACCCGCGCAGAACAATCATGCCGCCATTCGCGCCTACGAGAAGGCGAGTTTTCGCTATCTGAAAACCGTCTCGATTCCCGGCGAGCTCGAGCCCGAATATCTGATGCGCATCATGCGCGACGAGTTCCGCGATGCCTGATCAGCCCGAGTACTCCGCCATCATCCTCGCGGGCGGCAGAAGCTCGCGCATGGCCCGGCCCAAATGCGATCTCCAGTTCGGCGCGGGCGCCATGCTTGACTACATCGTCGCCGCGATGACGGCCGCGTTCGATGATCTGGTGGTCGCCGTCGCCGAGTCGCGCCAGTATGCGTGGGAGAATGTGGGCGCGCGGGTAATCGTCGATCGCGTGCCGCATCGTGGGCCGGTGTCCGCATTGGAGCAGTCGTTGCGCGAGATCGAATTCGATCGCGCGTTCGTGTGCTCATGCGATGTGCCGTTCGTGAGCGGCGGTCTCGCGCGCAAGCTATGCGACCTGCTCGGCGCTCACGACGCGCTCATCCCGCAGGTCGACGGAAGGCTTCAGACGCTGCATGCGGTGTATCGCAAGACTTGCGCGAGGGTCCTCGCGGCGATGTGCGCCAACAAGGAGAATCGGCTACACGATATCGTGAACTTCGCAAACGTGCGCATTGTGCCCGAGGAAGAGATGCGCGCGCTCGATCCGGAGCTGCTGGGTTTCTTCAACGTCAACACGCCCGAGGACTATCAGCGCGCGCTCAAGCTGATGCGCCAGGGAAACAAAATGTAGGACTATTCGCTTTCCGGCCTCCAGCGCAAAATCGGATGGCGAGCGGCTTTCGCCTCGTCGACCCGCCGCAGCGGCAGCGTATGCGGCGCGCCCTTCACCAGGTCCGGATCCGCCGACGCCTCGTCGTAGATCGCTTCCATCGCGCTGATAAACTCGTCGAGCGTCTCCTTGCTCTCGGTCTCGGTCGGTTCGATCATCAGCGCGCCCGGCACCACCAGCGGAAAGTAGGTGGTCGGCGGATGCATCCCGTAGTCGAGCAGCCGCTTCGCGATTTCGAGCGTGCTTACATGCGCCTTCTTCTCGAGGTCGTGGGTCAGCACGCATTCGTGCATAGGGGGCTCGCTCGACGCGCAGGGAAATTTGCCTTCAAGCTGTTTGCGCACGTAGTTCGCGTTGAGGATCGCGAGCCGGCTCGCGTCTGCCAGGCCGTCGCCGCCGAGCGCGAGGATGTAGGTGTACGCGCGCACCAGCATCCCGAAATTTCCGTGGAACGATCGCAGCCGTCCGATCGAGTCAGGACGATTCGCTTCGAACCCCCATCCACTCGCGGTCTTGCGTAGCCGCGGCATCGGCAGAAATCGTTCCAGATGCTGCTTGACTGCGACTGGGCCCGCGCCCGGACCGCCGCCGCCGTGCGGGGTGGAAAAAGTTTTGTGCAGATTGAGCTGCACGATGTCCGCGCCCATGTGCCCCGGCTTCGCGATTCCCATCAGCGCGTTCATGTTCGCGCCGTCGAGGTAGA
>DATGKG010000557.1:0-2541 GCA_035294805.1 Binataceae bacterium (SeqCode)
TTGTCGTTCCAGGCCTTCATCAACATGGCGATGGTGATCGGATTGATTCCGACTAAGGGTCTCCCATTACCGTTTTTGAGCTACGGCGGCACGGCGATCATGATGTCGATGGCGGCGCTTGGCGCGCTGCTCGCGCTCGGAAGGCGTCCCGCAGTCCGTTAAAATTCCATGAAAGTGATCATCGCGGGCGGGGGCACCGGCGGGCATTTGTTCCCCGCCGTCGGGCTGGGCGAGGAGTTGGTGCGCGAGCGCAAAGACACCGAAGTCCTCTATGTCGGCACGCGCTATGGCTTCGAGGCGAAGTGGCTGCCGAAGACTTCGTATCGCTATGAACTCTACGATGTGCATGGGCTGCTCGGCGGGCGCGGGGCGAAGGCGCGGATGAGATCGATCGCGGAACTCGCGCACGCCATTGTCCTCGCGCGAGCGACTTTGCGCCAATTCCGCCCGGACCTCGTCGTGATCGCGGGTGGCTATGCCTCGGCGCCAATGGGTCTCGGCGCGATTCTCTCGCGCACGCCACTCGTCCTGATGGAGCAAAATGCTACTCCTGGTTTCTCTAACCGGATGTTGTGGCGATTTGCCGACAAGATCTGCGTCGCCTTCGCGGACAGCGCCGCGCACTTCGGAGCCTCCAAAGTTGTCGTGACCGGGATTCCGCTGCGCTACCGTCCGCGCGCTGACCAGAATCCGATTTCGGACAGTCCAATTCAAATCCTTGTTTTAGGTGCATCTACCGGCGCGCATCGTCTCAATCTCGGAGTCCTGAAAGCTTTTGAAATCTGGAGAAATAGTGTTATAAAGTTCGCAGTCACCCATCAGACGGGTGATGCTGATGAGGAGCTGGTGAGGGCGGAGTATCAAAAAATTTCATTCCCGGCACGAGTGACTCCATTTATAGATGACGTTCCGGGCGCGCTCACGCGAGCCGACCTCGTGATCGCGCGCAGCGGCGGCGGCACGGTTACCGATGTCGCGCTGGCGGCGCGTCCGGCGATTTTCGTACCTTACCCGTTTCATCGCGATCGCCAGCAGTATCACAACGCGAGGACCATCGAGCGCGCCGGCGGCGCGGTGATCGTCGAGGACGACGACCGCCTCGGCGAAAACCTCGCGCGCGAAATTTCGAGACTTATTTCGAATCGCAAGTTGCTTCGCGAGATGGGCGAGAAGGCCCACGATGCGGTCCCGTCGAATGGTGCGCAGCGCGTCGCGCAGGTATGCTTTGAGCTGACCGATAGCCGGAGAACCTCCGCGTGACGCCATCATCGCCCACCGCGCTGCTCAACCGGCAGCGTCGTCTGCACTTCATCGGAATCGGCGGCGCCGGCATGAGCGGCATAGCTGAACTGTCGCTGCGCCTCGGCTTTGCAGTCAGCGGATGCGATCTGAAGGACACGCCGGTCACCAAGCGGCTTAAATCGCTCGGCGCCGAAATCGACGCGGGCCACCATGCGTCGCACATCCGGCCCGAACTTGATGCGCTAGTTATCTCTTCGGCGGTGAAATTTTCCAATCCCGAAGTTGCGCGTGCGCGTGAGATGAAGATTCCCGTCATTCCACGCGCCGAGATGCTCGGCGAACTTTTGCGGATGGCGCGCGTCGGTATCGCGGTCGCGGGCACTCACGGCAAGACCACGACCACCGGCCTGGTTGGCCTTATCCTTGAAGAGGCTGGCCTCGATCCCACCGTCGCGGTTGGCGGAAATCTTCGCTCGCGCGGGAGCAACGTACGCCTCGGGCGCGGTGACTACATGGTGGCCGAGGCCGACGAGAGCGATGCCTCGTTTCTGCTACTGGTGCCCACGCTGGCGATCGTCACCAACATCGATTCCGAGCATCTTGATCACTATGGAAATATCGATCGCGTGCGCGACGCGTTTCTGAGCTTCATCAATCACGTGCCGTTTTATGGCGCGGCCGTGCTTGGCATCGACAGTGTCAACGTGCGCGCGCTGCTGCCCTCGATTCGCAAGCCGGTCATTACGTACGGCGTCGCCCCGGATGCCGATTTGCGCGCAGAGAAAATCGTTATCGATGGCCTCTCGACGCGTTTCGAAGTCGTGCGCAAGGGCGAGCTGCTCGGCAACGTAACCATTCCCACACCGGGCGTTCATGTTGCGATGAATTCGCTCGCCGCGATCGCGATCGCGCTCGAGTTGGGAATCGGTTTCGATGTCGCATCGGCCGCGCTCGCGAAGTTCTCCGGGATCAGCCGCCGCTTCGAGATCAAGGGCGAGGCCGCCGGACGTATCGTCATCGACGACTACGCACATCATCCGGAGGAAGTGAAAGCGACGCTCGCGGCGGCCCGCGCCGCGTTCAAGAATCGAATCGTCGCGGTATTCCAGCCGCATCGCTATACGCGGATGCGCGATCTCTTCGACGGATTCCTCAGCGCGTTCGACGATGCCGATATGCTCTGCCTGATGGACATTTACGCCGCTGGTGAAGATGCGATTGAAGATGTCACCTCGCATCGGTTGTACGAGGCGATCCTGCAACGCGGTCATCTCAATGCGAAATACATCGGAGGCATTT
>DATGKG010000558.1:0-9074 GCA_035294805.1 Binataceae bacterium (SeqCode)
CTACTTTCTGTAGTCCTCATGAATGCGGCCGAAAAAGGCGAGCGCTACTCGCGCATCTTTCGCAAAGCCGGAACCTTCCTCGGCAAGGGCAACATAGCGCGCGCGGTCGAAGCATTTAAGGAGGGGGTCGAACTCGCTCGCGCACAACGCGATACGCACATGGCCCAGCGCTTTGAGGATGAAATCAAGCGTGCGCAAGCCGGTCCGGCAGACAGCCAAAAGTAGCCACGATTGCGAAAATTTCAAGTGTCCGGAAAACCCCATCCGGAGCACCTGTTCAGCGCTTGACGCTGTCCGGTTCGTACTTACGTTGATGTTCGTAAGATACAACTTCGCACGAGGAGCCAAAACGAAAAATGGAAGTCACGCTGCTAAACTCCAATCACATGCCCAACGGATGGTTGGCGAACCAGCTGAACGGATTCTGGAAGGATCTCGCCCGCGACTTCGATGGGCATACCAGCAACGCTCATTATCGGCCGACTGCGGATATCGTCGAGGACACCGATAGCTATCGGTTCTCCTTCGAGATGCCCGGTCTGAAGAAGGACTCTGTTGATGTTCGCCTCGAAGATGGTCATCTGATCGTCGAGGCCGAGCGCGTCCGTCCGGAGTTGCCGAAAGAAGCGCAGGTTCATCTGAGCGAGCGCGCCTATGGACCACTGCGCCGTACCTTCAAGATGCCCGAGGATGCGCTGACCGACGGAATCTCCGCGAGCTATCGCGACGGAATTCTCGACGTGCGCGTTCCCAAGAAGCCGGAGACCAAGCCGCTTCGCATCAAAGTGAACGCGGAGTAAGCACGGTCGAATCCCGAAAACTGAACGATTGTTACGACGATCGCCGGCATTGTGGTGTCACAGTGCCGGCGTTGTCGTATGCAGAAATCGCACTGCATCAATCCACCTTGCGCGAACTGCTATAGTCACGTCGGCTAACGGAGGGGCGAACGCAATGATAATCCTGCTCATCGTGATCGCGGCGCTGGTGGTGTATGTGATCGCCGCGTACAACTCGCTGGTCAGTGCAAAGAACAACGTCGACAACGCATGGCGTCAGATCGACGTGCAGCTCAAGCGGCGTCATGACCTGATTCCGAATCTGGTCGAAGCGGTCAAGGGCTACATGACCTTCGAACGCGACACGCTCACGCAGGTGGTTGAGGCGCGCGCCAAAGCCGTCAACGCGCCCGATCAGGCGAGTCGGCTCGCGGCGGAAAATCAGATTACGGCGGGCATGGGCAAGATTCTCGCGGTCATGGAGAACTATCCGCAGCTCAAGGCCGACCAGAGCGTGATGCAACTTCAGGAGGAACTCACTACGACCGAAAACCAGATCGCCTTCTCGCGACAGGCTTACAACGACGCGGTGTTGACGCTCAACACCAAGACCGAAAAGTTCCCGGGCAACATCATCGCGACGAATTTCGGCTTCAAGGGCGCCGAATATTTCAAGGGCGCGCCCGAGGATCAGGCGGTACCGAAGGTCGACCTGGGTCTGACGCCGCGCGCCTGAGTCCGCGATGCCAGCCGCATCCGATTTTCGCGCACTCGAACGCGCAAATCGCCGCGAGACGGTAATACTGGTCGGCGTGTTCATCTTACTGTTTGTAGCAATCGGATGCGGCTTCGATTTCATCGCCGGCACACTTCAGATTCATCAGGGCCACCTCTACGGCGCGCCCGTCTTCATGGTAATTGCGTTGATTTTCGCCTCGGTGCAGTCGATGATTTCCTACTTCGGCGGCGCGCCGCTAATTCTTCTCTCCGTGCACGCGCAGCCGCTTACGCCTGATTCTTCGAAACATCAGATGGTGCTTGATGTGATCCAGGAAATGGCGGTCGCATCGCGATTGCCGGTGCCGAAGGCCTATTTCATTCCCGATTCATCACCTAACGCGTTCGCCACCGGACGCAATCCGCAGCATTCGATCATCTGCGTGACGCAGGGACTCATCGACAACATGGACCGCGAGGAGATGCAGGGCGTGATCGGCCACGAGATGTCGCATATCGCCGATTACGACATCCGCACCATGATGATGGTCGCGGTGCTGGTCGGCGGCATTGCGATGCTGTCTGACTTTATGGTGCGGCTGAGCTTCTTTCGCAGCGGCGACCGCGATTCCGATCGCGACAGCGGTGGCGGTCTCATCGTTATACTGATCGTGGTGCTGGCGGTGATCGCGCCGATTCTGTCGCAGGTCATCGCGATGGCGGTTTCGCGTGAGCGCGAGTATCTCGCCGACGCCTCCTCGGTCGAGTTTACCCGCAATCCGCGCGCGCTGCTTCGCGCATTGCAGCGGATAGCCGAGACCGAATCACCGCTCAAGGAAGGCACGCGCGGCACCGCGCATCTGTTCATCGTTAACCCGCTGGCGGCGAATGCCGACGATGAGGGCGGCTTTCTCGCCAACCTGCTATCTACCCATCCTCCGCTGCGCAAGCGGATCGAGCGCCTGCAGGCGATGCTGGGCGCGCCTGCCGCGGCGACCCCAGCATCTGGCGGCGTCTGATCTGAAATTTCTTCGCGGTTCGTTCGGACCGTATCGCTTCGGTCTCAGTGTAGGCGGTATTCTGTGATCGTGAGGTTGGAATGACGCATGCCCCATAGCACTGAAGATAACGCGCATCCGGCCGACGTCATTCGCGAACTGATAGAGGCGGGAACGACGCTCGAGGCGCTCGGCCATCACGAGGAATCGCTCACGGCTTACAGCGAGGCTGACACGCGCTTCGCAGGCGAGAGCGACACCGATGTCGCCGATTTGGTTGCGATCGCGCAGCTGCGGCGCGGCCAACTACTCTCGAAGCTACGCCGCCGCGATGAGGCTATCGCGATCTACGATGACATCGTGAGCCGTTATCAGGCGAGCGAGGATCCGCGCTTTCGAATTCGCGTGGCGACCGCGCTCTTCCACACTGGGGTCGACCTCGCGATGCTGAACCGCCTCGACGACGCGATCGCGACCTACACTCTCGTCATCAATCGTTTTTCCGATGACGACGAATTCGAAATGCGCGTCGCCGTCGCGCGCTCGATGCTCAACAAGGGCGCCGAACTGGGACGGCGCGGGCGCAATGACGAAGCGATCGAGACTTACGAGGAGCTGGCGAAAAAATTCGCCGACGCACCGGAGGCCGAATTGCGCGCGGCCGCCGCGGCAGCGCTCGTCAATCGCGCCGTGCGGCTCGCGGCGGTCGGCCGTCATGATGAAGCGCTCCGAACCTGCGAGCACGTGGTCAAGAGTTTCGATGATGACTCCGCCCCCGAGGTTCAGGCGCAAGTCGCGCGCGCGTGGTTCGAGCGCGGCGTGCGCTTCGGCGAAATGGAACGCAATTCCGAGGCAATCACCGCTTACAGCCAGTTGGTGAATCGCTTCGGCGACAGCGCGCATCCCGCGATTCAGAGGGACGTCGGGATGGCGCTGGTCAACAAGGCGGCGCGGCTCGGCAAGTTGGGACGCCATCAGGAAGCGGTCGCGACATATAATGACGTCGTCACGCGCTTCGGCGAGTCGACCGATCCCGTCCTGCTCGAACGGGTCGCGCGCGCGATGGTGAATAAGGCTTCCAATCTCGCGACGCTCAATCGCAACGCACAGGCGCTCGAAGCGCTCGATGCGGTCGAGCAACGTTTCGGCGCGAGCGCGGACCCGCAGCTTCAGCAGGAGGTCGCGCGCGCGTTGGTCAATAAGGCGCGCCGTCTCGATGTGATGAATCGCAGCGCCGAGGCGCAGCGAGTGTTCGCCTCGGTGGTAAGCCGTTACGGCAAGACGACGCATCGCGGCGTGCGGCGCCAGGTCGACGAAGCGCGCAAGCTACTGCTCTAGCTGTGCCCGACGTTCCATCGCACATAATGAGGATCTGCGAGCGCGTGGCTGCGCGCCTGCGGAGCATCGACGGCATCGAGGCGGTTGCGCTCGGAGGCTCGTGGTCGCGTGGAACTGCGCGCGCCGATTCGGATATCGATCTCGGGGTCGCGTATGACAGCGCGCATCCGTTCGCTCTCGCTGATCTGGCCGCAGCCGCGCGCGAACTCGACGATCGTCACATCGATGGGCTGGTGACGCCGATTGGCGCGTGGGGTGCCGGCGTTAACGGCGGCGGATGGCTACTCATCGAAGGCAATCACGTCGATTTCCTTTATCGCGATTTGAACCGCGTGCGCGGAGTTGTCGAGCGATGTGTCGCCGGTGAGCCTGACGCGGTTTATCAGCTCGGGCATCCGATGGGATTTCAGAGTCAGATATACGTCGGCGAGACGCACTTTTGCGGGCCGATTTTCGATCGCGACGGCAAACTGGCGCGGCTCAAATCGATGGTCGCGCGCTATCCCGAAAAAATGCGCATCGCGCTGGTTCGCAAGCATCTTTTCGATTCGGCATTTCATTTCGAAATTGCCGCGAAGCCGGCGGCGCGCGGCGACATCCTGTACGTCTCCGCGTGTGCGGCGACGGCGGTTGGCTTCATGACGCTGGTGCTTTATGCGGTCAATCGCCAGTTTTATCTGAACGAGAAGGGCGCGTTTCAGCAGAGTTCCGGCTTCGCGATTAGGCCGGCGCGATTTCACGATGAGGTCGCGCAAATTCTCGGTGCGATCGGACGAGATGCATCAGCGCTGACCGCGAGCATCGACGCGATGCGCGCGGCACATCGCGACCTTGCGCTGCTATGCCGAACGGAAATGCCTGACGCCGAGCTGACAGCCGCGATGGGCGCGCTATGGCGCGAGTAGTCCGCTGCGGCGGCGTCGCGTCCTCCGAGTGATATCTGCCAAAATACCAAAACGGTGAAACTTTCCATCATAGATCAATCGCCGGTGTCCGAAGGCTCGACGCCCGCAGACGCCCTGCGCAACACCATCGAGCTGGCGAAGCTCGCCGATCGCCTTGGCTACGAGCGCTACTGGATCGCCGAGCATCACGGCATGGTGACGCTGGCGAGCCCCGCGCCCGAGATTCTCATCACGCGCGTTGCCGCGGAGACCTCGCACATTCGGGTCGGCTCCGGCGGCGTGATGCTTCCGCACTACGCCGCGATGAAGGTGGCCGAGCAATTCCGCATGTTGCATGCGCTATATCCCGATCGCATCGACCTCGGCATTGGACGCGCGCCGGGCGGTACCGGCCTCGAGACCTTTGCGCTGATGCGCGATCGCAAACGGCATGAGGTCGCGGACGATTTCCCGCAGCAGATGGCGGAGTTGCTCGCGTTTCTGAATCGCGGTTTTCCGAGCGATCATCCGTTCAGCCGCATCAAGCTGACTCCCGCGATGCCCGGCGGTCCCGAGGTGTGGCTGCTCGGCTCGAGTATGTGGAGTGCATCAGCGGCCGCGCAATTCGGATTGCCCTACGCGTTCGCGCATTTCATCGATCAGCGTCCCACTCGTTCCGCGATCGAGTACTATCGCGAGCATTTCACGCCGTCCGATTATCTGAAGGCGCCGATGGCGATCGTCGCGCTGGGAGCTATATGCGCCGACACCAACGAGGAAGCGCAGCGTCTCGCGGCGAGTTCGCGCGTGCTCATTCGCCACATCCGGCGGGGCGAGCCGCGCCTGGTTCCCACGCCCGAAGATGCGCTGAAGGAACTCGCGGCGAGCGCGGATCCCGAACCTCCGGTGACATCGGAATTTCCGCGCTACCACGTGGGCGCGCCCGAGGAGCTGCGCGACAAGCTCATCGACATGGCCAGCCAGCTTCACGTCGAGGAATTGATGATCGTAACCATCGTGCACGACCATCGCGCACGGATGCGGTCATATGAGCTCCTCGCGAAGGCATTCGACCTGAAGCCGCGAGCATAGCGACTAGCGATTTCGACTCTTCATCGCGCGTTCGATGTCGCGGCGCGCGCTCTTGCGTGCGATGCTTTCGCGCTTGTCATACATCTTCTTGCCGCGCGCGAGGCCGATCTCGACCTTCGCGCGGCCGCGCTTGAAGTAAAGCTTCAGCGGCACGATGGAGTAGCCTTGCTCGCGGACGCGACCCCATAGCCGATCGATTTCGCGCCGATGCAGCAGCAACTTGCGCGGGCGCGTTTCGGCATGGCTGAACTGGCCCGCGGGCGCATAGGCGCCGATGTGAATGCCTTGCAGCGACGCCTCGCCATTCTTGATGCGCACGTAGGAGTCGCGCAGGTTGGCTTTATGCGCGCGCAACGACTTGACCTCGGTGCCGACCAGCGCGAGACCGGCCTCGAAGGTTTCCTCGATAAAGAAATCGTGGCGCGCCTTCTTGTTGTCGACGACGAGTTCGAATCCGTCATCCTTCGCGCTCGAGGACTTTCCCTGCACCTTCGCCATTCAATGGAGTCTAACGATGCTCGAACGAGGAGCGAAACGTCGAAGGCTAAAATCAAACCCATTCGTAGATAAGCGAACAACGAGCGAATGTCGGTTGCACCGGGGTCCCATCGGCCTTAGATTAGAGGTGCGTAGCCGTTCCGGCCGTCCTTCGACGATGTTCCGATGCTTTTCTTATCCCCGAAGTTATGGGGGCGAAATGGGTTCGACGGAGTCTAGAGGGCTTTGGTCGCACGCCGGGCGCTGTCGGCCCGCAAACCAGACAGACTGCGAAATTTACCCGCAGACAATAACGGTTACGCTCTAGCGGCCTAAGGGCCGCTGGCGTCTCGCCGCTGCTCGCCCATGGCAGCGGGTCGAGGCGTAATTTAGTGGGCTAGGAGCTCGCGGTTCGCCGATTGAGCGACGCTCCGAAATTTCAATCGACTGGTCAACGGGCAGCCCGTCCGCGGGCGTCCCCGAGATGAGATCAAATCGCGGAATAAGCGTGTAGTGGCCGAGGTCTGAAGGTCTTCGGACGGGGGTTCAATTCCCCCCGCCTCCACCACATTTTAGTGGATTTGCGCGAGGAATCTGATCGCGCGGATTGACGGCAGGAAGAAGTATGCGCCGCCGCGCACCGTGACCAAGCGCGGCAGTCCATGCATTCGTTCACGTAGCGGTTTCGCCTGAATCGTTATCATCTCGTCGCCGGTAGCTGCGCTGCTCAGCGGATCTCTTTCGTCATACAGACCGTTGAATTTGGGATTGTTCAGCCACGATTGCTGGACGAATTCGAACTGGCGCACGATCGAGGCGTTGATCGCGATGAACAGCACGCCTTGCTCATCGTTGTCGCGAAACGGCCTTCCGCGACGGATCATCCGATGGCGATTGGCGATGTTGAGCGAGCGCTTCGGTTCGGCTGGGAAAGCCAGCGCATCGCGCGGATTGGCTCGGCGAATGTGGGCGCCGACCGGACACGCATAGCCGTCGCGATCGGTCGCCGCAAAGCCAAAATTGTTGTTGCGATATTTGTTTGAGCCCAGCGCCGGATCGTCGTGATCGGGAGCGAGCGTAAGGGGCGCGCCACTGGGCCATCGCCCGATCATTTTGGCGGCCAGCAAATTCGCGCGCTCGGGATTGTTGGAACCGTCGGCATTGCGCGACGCGCGATCGAGGTAACTTCGGAAGCCCGCAACATCTTGCGCGAGCTTTCTGAGCACGAGGAAGCTGCCGTTGCGCCCGAAGCTATGATGGGTTGGCTGCGCTGAATCGCGCACCAGAATGCGATCGGGATCAAGCTCGCGCGAAACCGATGGGGCCGGCGCGAGGTCGCCGTATTCGTCGACATGGCCGAGCAGGAATTCGCCGGCCTTCAGCACCGATTGCCCGGGCAGCACCTTTCGCTCGGCGCCCTCGATTGCCGGTTGAGATATGCCGTCGCGAAAACCGAATGCCTCATTCGCATCGTGACGGATCGAGTTCTGACGAAAAATTTCCTCGATGCCGTGCGATGCCATCGAAGCGCCGAATGCATGCTGCGCCGATCGATGGAGGGTTGCTTCGTCGCGCGCGTACAGCATCAGCATCAAATCGATTGCAGGTGTGTTGGGTCCGCCGAATTGCCAGCTCTCCGGAGCGCATTCGCCGAGGTCCCCGAGCCGGCGCGATCTCTCGGGAGCGGCCATCCCCATCTGAAATTCGCGCGGAAATGCCGACAGCGTATCGCGCGGCAGGCCGAGCTTCTCCAGACCGCCCAAGGTGAATGCGAGATTGGTCTGCGCACCCGGAAGTTCTTCTTCGCCGCGCCGATGCGTGGCCGAACTGATCTCGCTCGCGATATGCTCGAGCCATCGCTTCGCATCCTGAGCATCGGTGATCCGCAGCATTACGAATCGCGCATGACTCAGATGTCCGTATCCGTGGAGCACGATGCCCTGGATGTCGTGGACCTCGAGCGTAGTTCCCTTTCTCGCGCTCATAGGAGTTTCAGCAGCCGCTCGATTTCGGATTCGCTCGTGGCCTTGACCAGATGATCGCGAAGGTCGAGGTCCTTCATCAGATTGAGGACGGTCTCATTCGGATAGGCGCTGTAGAACACCGGCGTATATTGCATGTGCTGTCGAGACCATCCGAGGAAGCCATTCAGACTCGACGCGCCGTTGCCGAGCAGCCATTTGCACGCGGGATAGTTTTCCACACTGCTGTAGGCGCCGTTGATGTACGCGCCTGCGATGTCGGTGAAGTTGCCGAGGTACTCCAATGCGCTGCCGTCGTAGCACGTCAGCAGCAAGACTCTGCGTCCCTCGTCGAGCAGGACCACGTGCGCAAAGTGGAGCGTGTACACGCCGCCGAACCCGCCGCGCAAAAGAATTCGCTGAAACCCGATTCCGACCATCCCCACAACCGCTCGAATAGTCAGGCGACGGACGGGATTTTCCTTGACGATGCCGATGGTGGCGAGATGAAACTGCACGCCGCGATCTTCAACATCATAGGTGCGGTCATCGACTGGAGGATCGGGGCGAGCCGGCGCATTTTTCTCGCGGATTTCGAGGACGCGAATCACGAGCAGCCAAATTATCGCGACCGGCAATAGCACCGGCAGCGTAAGGATCACGACCAGCGCGACGATCATGATGTTGCGCAGCGCAATCCATCGGTAATCAGAGAACGTGACCGAAGGAATCTCGGGCTTGACTGGTGATTCGCGCTCGAGGTGACGAACGATTCGATCGCGAATCTGTCGGGGCGACATTGTGCGCACTGAATTGCGCGCGAGATCA
>DATGKG010000559.1:0-2670 GCA_035294805.1 Binataceae bacterium (SeqCode)
TTCTTCGACTGTATCGCGCGTGCGCCGCTCATGTGAATCGGTAACGATGACGATCGCGCCTTCCTCGGCGAGTCGCGTTGCGGTGGCCTTGCCGATGCCGCCACCCGCCGCGGCGGTGACGATCGCAACTTTGTCTTGTAGTCCCTTCATCTCGGCACGCTCCTGCGCCGGATGTTACCTCGCGACGGTAAATCCGAACAGCGAAAGCGCGGATGGAAAAGTCTAGCCGGTGGCGCTCGCAGCACCCTGACCCGTCCGATTCTAAACGCGATGGCGCGGTGCTATAAGCCAATCAATCACGCGAGGAGGCCATCGCTAATGTCGCACAAAGGATTTTCTCACATCGGGCTTTCGACGCTCGACCTCGATAAGACCCGCGAATTCTATGAGGGCGTGCTCGGCTTCAAGCCGGTCCGCTGCGATACCATCAAGGTGAAAGAGGGCGGCCAGATTCGCCACATCTTTTTCGATACCGGCCGCGACCAGCTCCTCGCGTTCATGGAGGCGCGCGGCGTCCCCGGAGTTCCCAAGGAATACGATGCGGGTATCAATCGCGGGCTGGGCGTGCCGAGCGCCTTCTACCATTTCGCGTTCGAGACCGGCAGTCTTCCGGGCCTCGAGAAGAAACGCGAGGAGCTGCTCGGCAAAGGCGTGAAGGTCAGCGAAGTTGTGGATCACGATTGGGCGAAGTCGATCTACTTCAAGGATCCCAACGGGATGCAGCTCGAGTATTGCTGCATGACGCGCGAGTTGAATGATGACGACGCGCGGATGACCGATCGCTTTGAGGCATCGATCAAAGGGATGGGCCTGGACGACAACATCGACATCGCCCCGAAGAAGTAGACCTAACCCCTGTCCCCTTCCCCTAAACGGGAAGGGGAACCAGAAGCAGCTACAGAGGCAGGACATTACGATGGACTTCGGAATCTTCTATGAGATCCAGGTCGACAGTCCGCTCAAGCATCGCGAGCGCGAGTATCAGGTCTTCCACGATGTGATGAATCAGGTGGTGCGCGCCGAGGAAGTCGGGTTCACCAATTTCTGGACCGTCGAGCATCATTTCCAGGTCGGCTTCGCACATAGCTCGGCGCCGGAGGTTTTGTACGGCGCGATATCGCAGCGCACCAGCAAGATTCGCATCGGACACGCGGTGGTGCTGCTGCCGTTTCCCTACAACCATCCGATTCGAATCGCCGAGCGCGTCGCGACGCTGGATATCCTCAGTAATGGACGCGTCGAGGTTGGCACAGGACGCTCCATCACGCAGGTCGAGCTGGGCGGCTTCGGGATTCCATACAAGGAAACCCGCGCGCGGTGGGAAGAGGCGCTCGACATCATCACCACGATTTGGAAGAGCAAGGACGGCACCTTCTCATACAAGGGCAAGTATTTCGATATCCCGCAGCGCACCGTGGTGCCGATGCCGATTCAGAAGCCGCATCCTCCGATGTGGGTCGCGTGCACCAGCGAGGATACGCATGAGCTGGCGGGCAAGCTCGGGCTCGGCCTGCTGTCATTCACGCTGCTGGTCTCGCCGAACGCCTCGGGCAGCGGGTGCGCGCGTATCGCAACGCGATCAAGACCGCGAAGCCCTACGGCGCGTTCGCGAACAATCGCGCCGGCGCATTTTCGATGACGCATATCGCCGATACCGACCAGCTGGCGCGCGCCGAGGCCGAGCGCGCTTTCATGTCGTACGTCGGCACGACGCTGCGCGTGAATGCTCCGGTGCTGGAGGCGAAACAAACCGGCATCGATCCGAAGGATCCTTCGACCGGCGCGGTGGCGGAGTTGCCGAAGCAGTATGAGGGCCTCGACCCGAGCAAGGTGACACTCGACACACTCATCGATCACGGGATGTGCATCTGCGGCAGTCCGGATACTGCAATCAAGCAGCTCGAACGGATTCAGAAAGAAGCGCAGCTCGATCAGTTTCTCGCGATGATGCAGTTCTGGTCGATTCCGCACGAGAAGACCATGCATGCGATCGAGTTGTTCGGGAAGTATGTGATCCCACACTTCCGGGAGCAGAGGCCGGTGAATGCGGAGGAGAGGAGACCTAACCCCTAGCCCCTTCCCCTAAAGTGGAAGGGGAATCAGAAAGAGAAGGTCGAACAGAACCGCGATGGCCGTCGACTCCATCCGCTTTGCGGCCTGGTCCCCCTTCCACTTTAGAGGAAGGGGCTAGGGGTTAGGTCTCCGTCCACATTGTGACCAATTGTATTGATTTTGAGCCGTGCGATTTCCATCCCCTTGTAAGGCTTCGGATGAGCCTTACATTTTCATCACCGCGTTACCGCAACTCGCGGATATCATGCGCATTCTCATACAGCCGCCGGATGATACTGCAGGCGCCCATCACGCCGGCGATGAGGTTCGCAAGGCGCTGGAAACGCTGCAAGCCGCCTTCATCAGAACCGAGGGTGGAGGGACGGTCAGCAGCGATGGCGCCGTTACCGGAGTCATCGTAGTCAGCTCCGACAATGACGCACCGAAAGCGCTCGACGCGCTGGGCAAGGCCGGCATCAGAGCATCGATAGGATAGGGCAGGGCGCCGATCCATTTCCGCATCGCACGACTAACCAATTCAGAAGCTATCGCGGTATGATGTCCTCCGCTCGCAAGGAGGCTGATCATGGCCGGCGGAAAAGCTCGCTTCGGACTCAC
>DATGKG010000560.1:0-3461 GCA_035294805.1 Binataceae bacterium (SeqCode)
TATCAGCCACGACCTGACCGCGCAACTAAGGCTCGCGAAGGAGATCGAACAAACTGCCAGGCTCAAGGCTGACTTCCTCGCAACCATGTCGCATGAGATACGCACCCCGCTCAGTGCGATCATCGGGACTGCGGAATTGCAAATGCTTTCGGAGATGACGCCGGAACAATCGCGCCGCATGAGTGCGATTAAATCCAGCGGGGAACTTCTTCTGGCCATCGTCGACGACATCCTCGATTTTTCGAAACTTTCGGCCGGCAAGCTGGCGGTTGAAAAGATCGACTTCAATCTGGCCGATCTGCTGGAGAGTGTCGTCGATACCTTCGGCGCCCTGGTTCGATCGAAAGGACTTGAGCTCGCGTTGTTCCTGGATCCCGCTATCCCCACCCGATTGCGCGGCGATTCAAAGCGTGTGCGGCAAGTTCTCAACAACCTTTTGTCCAACGCGATTAAGTTCACCGCGACCGGCGGAATCTGGCTGAATATCGATAAGATCACGGAGACCGACGATGAAGTGTCGGTCTGTTTCGAAGTCCGCGATCAGGGCATCGGCATCGCGCCTGAGGTTCAAAGTCAATTGTTTCAACCCTTCGTTCAGGCCGACCAATCCACCAGCCGGCGCTTCGGGGGCACCGGCCTGGGCCTGGTGATTTCAGCGCAACTAGCGAAGCAGATGGAAGGCACTATCGAACTCGACAGCGAGCTTGGAAAAGGCTCAACCTTTCACTTCAAGCTGGGATTCGAGATGGTTCAGCACATCGCAGAACATACCAGGACCGACATCATGGGCGCGAAACTTAAGGGAATACATGCGCTAATAGTCGGCGATGGTGAGATTAGTCGCGAAGCTATAGCACGCCAGTTGGTCTCGTGGGGAATGGAAACCCGGTCGATTGCGGACGACGAATCTGCGCTTCGCGAACTCCGGTTAGCACGCACCCAGAACCGGCGTTACCCAGCGGTGCTCATTGATGAGGGCCCGGCCGACGAGGGACTGAACCTGGCCGAATCGATAAAGACGGATCCGATGCTGAAAGACACCTTCGTGATCATGATGACTTCGGACCCCGGCATGACTCTCGCGACCGAGACCGTCGATCGTTGGCTTACCAAACCGGCGAGTCCTTCACTACTGCTCGACGTCTTGGGAAAACTTCTCTCGAATCAGACGCGGCACAACAATGACCCCGTTGGCCCCGTTCAGGTCCGAAATCCGCAGCCGGCGTGGCGCAAGGACGTGCGCGTTCTGGTGGTGGAAGACAATCTCACCAATCAAATTCTGATCAAGGAGCAACTCAATGTTCTCGGCTACACTGTCGATATCGTCAGCGATGCGGCGGGCGCGTTTGGGGCCATCAATCAGTCACGCTACGATGTCATTTTGATGGACTGCGAGTTGCCGGGGATGAATGGCTACCAAGCAACCGCAGAAATAAGGCGGCGCGAGGCCGATCGAGCGCCGCTGAAAATAATCGCACTCACGGCGCATGTTACCGATGACCAGAAGAAACGATGTCTCGATGCGGGCATGGACGGCTATCTTCGCAAGCCTGCCAGCTTGCAAACCCTTGCGGACACGCTTGACGCCGGACATCGCGATGATGCCGCCGCAGCCCTCGAGACCTTGCCGGCGGTAAACGAAAACGCCCCCGACGAACTCGATCCCGCAGCATTGGCCGCGATACGGGAGCTATCCAAGGCGACCGGCCGCAATGTATTTCGCGACCTGGTGGACACGTTTCTTTCCGATCTTCCGCCGCGCATCAAGTTGCTGACCATGGCGCTCGGGTCGAGTAACATGGACGAACTCGCATCGGTGACGCATCCGCTCAAAAGTGCCTCCGCCATCGTCGGCGCGAAACGCTTTTCCAACATCTGCGCAACGGTGGAGAGTTACGCGCGCGATGGTAAAGTAGGTCAAGCCGCTTCCCTCACCAGCGAGTTGCTGAAAGCGGCCCACTCACTCCCCAAGGCACTGCGCGGATCGACAAACTATAAGTAGAGTCATTCGCCGCGATGACCACTCAGAACCGCATCGGCCAAGTTCACTGGATGCGGATTCTCCTGCGGAGTATCGATTGGACGTGCGCTAGATGCCGCAGTTGAAAATTCCTGCGCGCTTCTTGAAGGTCCGCTATAACGGCGCGGCCCATCCGCACGCTAGCCTTACCGGACTCGAGGCGGGCGCGAACTGCCAGCGTTTCGCCTTCGCGCTGCTTGAACATTTCGGCTATGCCATCGCGCCGATGCGATCGAGCGAGCTATGGGCCGATCGCAGATTCACCCGCCGCGTTCATCGGATGCGCCCCTGCGACATTCTGATGTTCAATCGTGAAGAGAAAGCATGGGGTGCGCATCTCGCGGTGTATGTTGGAAATGGGCGCGCGATCCATCTTTCGAAGGCGCTCGGCCTCCCGGCGATATGGGACCTGGCCGAGTTCGCAAGATGTCCTCGTTACAAAATCCTGCTCGGAATCAAGCGACCGATTGTGCGAGCTGGGAGACCCGCGCCAGAGAGGGCATCATCCGAGGTCATTGCGCGCGCATGATGGTCTTGCGATCATGCTGATGGGCCTCAGAAATCGCACGCTTTCGGTGCGGCGCTTAAACTTCAAACTTGCGGCCCGCCATCAATTTGGAAAAGCGCATCCTCGTTGCCGAAGATGATCCCACCACTCGCGATGCGTGGTCCGAGCTCATCACGGCGTGGGGCTACAAAATCAAAACCGCGGAGAATGGCGAGGCTGCCCTCATCGAGGCCGGCTCGTATGATCCCCACATCCTGCTGCTCGATCTGAACCTGCCGCGCAAAAACGGCCTCGAGGTCCTGCAGGAACTCAACGCGCGCGGCATGCGCATCCCGACTATCGTGATTTCCGGCGAGGGCGGGATTCCCGACATCGTCAAGACCATCAAGCTTGGCGCTTATGACTATCTTCGCAAGCCCGTTGACCCCGGCCATTTGAAGGTGATGCTGAACAACCTCGCCGCGCACATCACGGTGGCCGAGGAGAACGAGCGCTTGCGTCGCCGCCTGATGGAGGCCGGCAAGCTCGGCCCGATGATCGGGCAGTCGCGCGCGATGCAGCAGGTGATGGTACTTATCAAGCAGGTCGCGCCGACCTCGGCCTCGGTGCTGATTCGCGGCGAAAGCGGCACCGGCAAGGAGGTCGTCGCGCGCACCATCCATGAGCTATCGCCCCGCGCGCAGGGACCATACGTCGCGATCAACTGCGCCGCGCTGCCCGAAAATCTGATGGAGAGCGAACTGTTCGGGCATGAGCGCGGCGCGTTCACCGGCGCCGATCGCCGTCGCGAAGGATGCTTCGAGCTCGCAAACGGCGGCACCTTGCTCCTCGATGAAATCGGCGAGATGAAGGTCGAGTTGCAGGCGAAGTTGCTGCGCGTCCTCGAAGCGGGAGTGCTGCGGCGGGTTGGCGGCACCGCCGATGTGCCGCTGG
>DATGKG010000561.1:0-3078 GCA_035294805.1 Binataceae bacterium (SeqCode)
GACGCGATCGCCAACCTCGACGATGCCGCTCTTGATGACGCGGCACGCCACTCCCGCGCGCCAGCGCGGAGTCAGCGCCTTGCGCAAGCCGCGATGCTGCTTGTCCATCAGCCAGCACGGATCGTTCTCGCCGGTGATTTCGAGCACCACGTCGCCCAGATGAAGTCGCAGGCCGGAGGTGTTGAAAAGATCGACCCCGCGAACGAGCACATTCGCACGGCGCAACGTCCACGGAAGCGCGATGCCGAGGTCGGCGATCGCGTCGCGCCATGCTTCCTCGCTTACGAGGGTGACCTGCGAAGGACCGGGGTCGCCATGGCAGTCGCCTTCGACGCCCGACTCGAGTGTGATGCGCACTGAATCGAGTTCTTCGATGGGCGCGCGTTGTCTGATATGACGCGCGATTGCGACGATTTCACCCGCCGAGTTCATTGGCCTCCGAGTTGATGGGCTGAGAGCGCCTTGATGAGCGCGTCGCGCTCCTTGTGAACGTCGCCAAGCCCGGACCTGAAGTCGCGATGCTTCTTCACTTCAGCTGCCGTCAGCGGCGTGAAGTTCTTCGGCAGCAGTTTCGCATTAAAAGTCGTGAGCGCGAAGTTCAAAACGTCCGCGACCTCCTGATGCTTGAGCACCGGCCACGCCTGCATCACGCCACTATACCCTTGGCCATGCACCGAGACAGGTCCTACTAAACCGAACGACACCACATGAACGAGATACGTACGACCGGCGGGAAGGGCGACGTAGCTTCCGATCGAATCCGCGAGCGGCGGGTACATTCCAACGATGCCGTTGCCGTTGGCTTGATGACATATTGCGCAGTGAGCGTTGTAGACGTCGCGGCCGCCGGCGCGCGCAGTTCCGCCCATCGGAAGCAACAGCATTAGCGCGCTTACAATGAACGCGAATCGCAGCGCGCTCACATCGGATCCGAGCCGGTCTGCTTGTGGAGAAATTCCTGAATCGACGCGACCCCCATCTCCTTCGCGTGAATCAGGCTTTCAAGATGCTCGCGCGTGTTGATGAGCCCCTTGGCGCGCACCACGCCGGTCTCGTCGATTAGCACCGCGTAGGGAAGTTTGCCGACGCGATAGGTCATGCCGAGTTCCTGCGACAGAACGTAGGGAAACTCGCCAAGCGCCTGCGCGTTCACGAAGCGCTCGTGCTCAGCGGGCTCGCCGTCGCTCGCGAGCAGGATCTCGAGCCATCCGGATTCGGTGCGCGCGGCGGACTTCAGAATCGGAAGCATCTTCTTGCATACCGGACAGCTCGGCGAGAGGAAGAAAATCAGTGCGCTCTTGCCGCTCGCGTTGACGCCGCCGATTTTCACGCGACGCTTCCCGAGGTCGACGAGGTCGAACAGCGGCGAGCTTTCGCCTTCTTTCGGACCTTTGTCGAGTGTGAGCGCCCCCATCGGCGCGATGCGTTCGTGAATGACGCCGATCTGGCGAAACAGCGCGAGCTGGATGCCGGCCATGACGAGCAGCAGCACCCATAGCGCGATCTGCGAGATGATGAGCGCCTCGCTCATGTCACATCGCCTCCAGCGCGTACATCTTCGGCAGATTGGCGATCGCCACATTTGCGCTCGCATACAGGATGACCATCGTCGTCGCACCGAGAATGATGGTCGCGAGGTCGAGCGATTCGAGTGCGCGCGAGCCCTTGGGAAGCGTCACGGCGGCGGCGACAAACATCAGGAAGAAGTTGCGCAACAGCAGCCATCCGCTCAGCTCCTGCCGCAGCAACGGACCGAAGCATCCGCAGTCGATGTTGCGCCGCCCGCGGATGAGGTTAATCGCAATCGCGCCGGTGAACGTCGCGAGCAGCGCGAGCAGCATCGATGCCGCGCCGGTTCGCGTCGAGGAAATCAGCAAACCCATCGCGCCCGCGCATTCGAGGATCGGGAAGACGTATGCGAGCGGTTTCTCCATCCGGGTCGGCGCGAGGCGATAGTTCGCGAGCGAACTCTCGAACATTTCGAGGTTGCGCATCTTCATCGCACCGGACGCGCCGAAAATCAGCGCGAGCGCGAACGCGCACAAATCGCGAATCGCCGGATCGAGTGCCATCATTTTGAATCCGGCAAATCCGGCAGCTTGTCCTTCCACGGACGCGCCTCTTCGAACTGCGCTGCGATCGCGATGATGCCCGCCTCGTCGTTCGGACGCCCTACAACTTGTAGGCCCAGCGGCAGCCCCGCGCGGTTGAAGCCCATCGGAAGCGAGACCGCCGGCTGGCCGGTCGCGTTGAACGGGAACACGAATGCTGTCCAGGTGTAGACCTCATGCACGCGCTTGCCGTTCTTGTCGATCCTCCACGGATCGGCCGATGGGAAGGTGCCGAGCTTCACCGCTGGGCGCGTCAAGGTCGGCGTGACCAGCGCGTCGTAGGGAGCGAGCTGCGTGACGATGTCGCGCGAGAGGTTGTGCATCAGGGTGAGCGCGTTCAGATATTGCGGCGTCGTGATGTTGCGGCCGGCTTGCCACGTCTCGCGCGTGACGGGATCCATCAGCTCGGGATCGGCGATCTCGTTCGCGCCGATGCCTGCTACCGCGACGGCGCTGGTCGGCTCCATCAACACCGACAGATCGAGCTTGATCGGTTCGAGGCTATGCCCCATCGAACGCAGCGTCTGCAGCGACGATTCGAATGCTGCGAGGACCTCCGGATCGACGTCCGCGAAGGCGGTCTCGCATAATGTCGCGAGGCGCAGCTTCTTTGGGCGCGCGCCAACCGCTTCGATGAATGGCTTCTCAGGCGGCGGCGCCCAGTACGCATCGCCGGTGACCGGCCCCGCCATCACGTCGAGCATCCACGCAGCGTCGCGTACCGTTCGCGCGATCGGTCCGGTGGTCGAGCATCCGCCCCATCCTTCGGAACGAACCGGCGAATAGCTGATGCGGCCGCGCGAAGTTTTGATGCCGAACACGCCGCAGCACGACGACGGAATCCGCACCGAACCGCCGCCGTCGCTACCCTGGTGCAGCGGGCCGAGTCCCGCGGCGCTCGCCGCCGCCGAACCGCCGCTGGAGCCGCCCGCGGTATGCTCGAGGTTCCACGGATTGCGGGCGGGAG
>DATGKG010000562.1:0-6059 GCA_035294805.1 Binataceae bacterium (SeqCode)
GTCGCAAAACGAGACAACTCCAGGCGTATCTTCCGTTCACCATTCGTCACTCGCCTCGATGAGCAACGGCCGGAACGCGCCGTATGCCACGAGCGCGATCAACATCAGCAGCGGTGCGAGCAATCCCAGCAGCATCCAGCGCAAGGTCAGAAAGTCGCCGGCAATCGCGCCGGTGAGATAGGCAAACCATAGCGCGAACGTCAGCACCGCATGTTGAAGGGTAGGCTGCCGGCGCGCTACGCGCAGCACTTTCGAGATCCGGCGGCGGAAGCGATGGCGGGTTCGGTCCCGCATCCAGAACAGAAAATCGGAAACCGACTCGCCGAACTTGACCAGCGATCCAGTGACGAAAGTTGTGTAGACATTCATCCCCCCGACCCGCCGTATCGAGGCATTCTGAAGTCCCATCGCGATGGTGAGCAGCGCGACCATCGCGAAGAACCTGGTGGCAGGTTGCGGCGGGATGTCGGCCTTAAATCCGTCGCCTGCGCCGAATGCGATGAAAATCGCGATCAACACGATTTCCAGCACTAGTGTGGCCGCGAAGCGTGGCCGCACGCCGCGGCGCTTTTCCGCATCGAAGAGGAACGAGCCGAGGATTAGTCCGAACACGAAAGTCGCAACCGGCCATCCGCCGCGCGCGAAGCCCCACCATTGCTGCAGCGCGATGTGACGCGCCATCGCGACGGTGTTGCCGCTCATGTTCGCCGTATAGAGACCGAACAGGGAGAGATAGCCAACCACATCGATAAAGCCGGCGGCCCACGTCATCAGGATCGCGATGGTGACTTTTTCGGACTGCGCGAGCGGCCTGGCCTCGGAACTCAAACGTGCCTCCCTCAGGATGATTCGATGATGCGGGAGCGCGGGCGTTCGGACCTACGTTGTGAAGCGAAGGTACGATGACATCATTGTAACCTCCATCGGAAGCGGTCTCCATTGCGACTGCCAAAATGACTGGTTAGGCTCGACGCTTTCCGGTTCGCTCAGCGAACTTCAACTAATCCGGAGAATCGAATTCGAGATGAGCGGCTTCCTTGCGTTTGGCGGTGCGCGCACCACTCCCCGGCATGATGCGGGCGTGATCGCGCCGCCGTCGGCATGGGCGCCGCTGCGGCGACGCGTCTTTTTCGCTCTATGGATCGCCGCGCTTGCCTCCAACCTCGGCACCTGGATGCAGAATGTCGGCGCGGCGTGGCTGATGACCTCGATCTCGAAATCGCCGCTGATGGTTTCGCTGATTCAGACCGCCTCCAGCTTGCCGATATTTTTCCTCGCCCTTCCCGCCGGTGCGCTTGCGGACATCGTCGATCGGCGCAGGCTGCTGATTTTCTCGCAAGTATGGATGATGGTCGCGGCGGGCGCACTCGGCATCCTGACCCTGATGCAGGCGACCTCGGAATGGACGGTGCTTGGACTCAGCTTCATGCTCGGCATCGGCGCTGCGCTGAACGCTCCCGCATGGCAGGCGATCATCCCGGAGCTGGTGCCACGCGAGGAACTCGCGGCCGCAGTGACGCTCAATGGCATCAACTTCAACCTCGCGCGCGCCGCCGGTCCCGCTCTCGGCGGTCTCATGGTCTCATCGTTTGGCGCGGGCGCGAACTTCCTTCTCAATGCCGCCTCGTTTCTCGGCGTGATGATCGTGCTCTACGAATGGCGCCGGCAGGCTCGCCCCGGTGTGCTTCCTGCGGAGCGCGTACTCGGCGCGATTCGTATCGGCATTCGCTACGTGCGCTACGCGCCGGCGCTGCGCGCGGTTCTGGTGCGGACCGTCGCGTTTGTGTTCGGCGCCAGCGCGATGTGGGCGGTGCTGCCGCTCATCGCGCGCTACGAACTTGGCTTGGGTGCGGCAGGCTTCGGCTTGCTGCTGGCATGGTTCGGGATCGGCGCGGTGATCGGGGGCGCGATGCTGTCGCGCCTCATGCAATTCGCCTCGCGTGACAACATCGTGCATGGCGCCGCGTTGCTGTACATGGCGATGACCGCCGGCCTCGCGTACACGCACAGTATGGTCATCGCAAATCTGCTGATGGCGATTGGCGGCGCCGCGTGGGTGTGCGCGTTTTCGGTGCTGAACGTCGCGGCGCAGCTTTCCGTCCCGCAATGGGTGCAAGGCCGCGCGCTGGGCGTCTATCAAATCGCGGTGCAAGGTGGGATAGCGGGCGCGAGTGCGCTGTGGGGCGTGGTCGGCGAACGCTACGGCATCAAGGTCGCGCTCGGATATGGCGCGGTCTCGATGCTCGCGGGATTTGCCGCGTATCGATGGCGGCTCGCGGCGGCGGATCAGGTGAATACCGATCTGGTCAGCCCGTTGCCGCTTCCGCAAACCGTCATCGATATCAATCCCGAAAGCGGCCCGGCGCTCATCACCATTGAATATCGGATCAATCCCGCGTTGACCGAGGAATTCGTTAGCGCGATGCGTCAGTTGCGGGTCATCCGCTTGCGCGACGGCGCGGTCTTCTGGGGCCTGTTCGTCGATACGGCCCAGCCCGAGCGGTTCACCGAGATTTTCGTCAATGAGACCTGGATCGAGCATCTGCGCTTGCACGAGCGTAGGATCGAATCGGACATGGTTTATGAGATCCGGGCGAGATCATTTCAGCTCGGCGACGCGCCGCACGTGACTCACTTGATCTCCGCCGACGCGGTCGCAGGCCGCAACGTCGGCACCTTCAAACGCGACGCCGGCAGGACAACCAGCGTCATCGAATCGGAGCCCACGCTCAAGAGGGTGTTGCCATGAAAGACACGCGCGAGTTTCAGACCATCAAAGTTGAGGCTGACGACAACGGCCTCGGACGGCTGGTGCTTAATCGGCCCGATCGCCTCAACGCCATCGGCGCGACGATGCTGCAGGAACTCGCCGAAGCCGCGCGATGGTTCGATACGCATCGCGAGTTGCGCGTCGTCATCGTGAGCGGCGCCGGTCGCGCATTCTGCGCGGGCGCAGATCTTCAGGGTGACTTGCAGGATGCAGCGGCGCCATCGGAGCCGCGCAGTTGGCTTTATCGTCGCGAGGCCGGGCAATACGGACTGCGCGCCGCCGACGCGCTGGAGCAGATGCGCGCGGTGACGATCGCGCAGGTGCAAGGCTACGCCGTCGGTGGAGGCGTGGTGCTGATGGCGGTATGCGATCTGCGCGTCGCGGCCGAGGACGCGTGGTTCTTCATTCCGGAAATCGATCTGGGAATTCCGCTCGCATGGGGCGGCATTCCGAAACTGGTGCGCGAGATCGGGCCCGCGATGACCAAGGAACTCGTGATGACGTGCCGGCGTTTCTCGCCGATGGAAGCAAAGGCGATGGGCTTCATCAATCGCGTGGTGCCGCTCGCGAAGCTGGAAAGCGAGACCGAGGAACTCGCGCGCGAGGTGCTCGCGAAGCCGTCGGTGCCGGTCGCGATCACGAAGGAGCATGTCAACGCAGTCACGCGCGCGATGAGCGCGGGCATTACGTCATTCGGCGATGGCGACGCGCTGCTTGGCGCGCAAGCCACCGAGGAATCGCGCGCCGCCGCCCGCGCTTATCGGGACCGGACATTCCGTAAGAAGAGCTGACGCTAAGGCCGTAAGAAGAGCTGACGCTCAGGGCGCAAAAAGAGCTAAGGTCCACGAGATCTTTAGGGTGGCGCGAAAGGAGACATTTCGTGCTGCAAAAAAAGCGACTATCGGACTTGCCAACCGCAAACCAATAATGCGAATTTCTCGCGCATGAAATGCCCGGTATGCGAACTGTTCGGCCGTGAATTGCATTTCCAAACCCGCAGACTGCTGGATCAGCATTCGTCCAGGTTCCACGGGTTGTCTGCCGCTCAGCTTCAGGATGGCGACGAGGAAAATTCTGAAGTGAGCCGACCGGCTACAGGGGCGAATCGTTCGCAAGAAAAAATCGAGACGCTGCGCGCGCGCCGGTTTCTTCACTAGCCGCGCGCTCGCAAGCGTTCGTCACCTCGACTCAACGCTCGCCGCGAAATCTCGCTGGCGGAGCGAAGCTCGCCGATCTATGTTTCGTTCGAAATCATTCCGCTAGCGAGGATCGCTCATGTTCCGTCTCGACAACAAAGTCGCAGTAGTCACCGGCGCGGGTTCCGGCATCGGCAACGCGATCGCGAATACCTTCGCACAGAATGGCGCGCGCGTGTTCATCCTCGAAGCGAACCTCGACGCCGGAAAAGCTGCAGCGGAAAAAATTCGCCAAGCGGGCGGCAAGGCCGACGCCATCGGATGCGACGTGTCGAAGCTCGCATCGGTTACCGAGGCATTCGCGCAAGTCGATCGCTCGGCGCATCGCGTCGATGTCCTCATCAACAATGCCGGCATCGCGCATGTCGGCACCGCGGAAAATACTGTGGAGGCCGACTTCGATCGCATCTATGGCGTCAACGTGAAGGGCGTGTACCTGTGCTCGCAGGCCGGCCTCAAGCTGATGCTGCGCGACGGCGGCGGCGTGATTCTCAATCTCGCGTCGATCGCATCGCTGATCGGGCTGACGGATCGTTTCGCTTATTCGATGAGCAAGGGCGCGGTGCTCACGATGACGAAATCGATCGCGGTCGACTACATCAAGCGCAACATCCGGTGCAATTGCGTCTGTCCGGCGCGCGTCCATACGCCGTTCGTGGACGGCTATCTGCGCAACAGCTATCCGGGCCGCGAGAATGAGATGTTCAAGCAGCTTTCCGAGTATCAGCCGATCGGCAGGATGGGCACGCCGGAAGAAGTTGCGGCGCTCGCGTTGTATCTATGTTCAGATGAGGCGTCGTTCATCACCGGACAGGCGTATCCGATCGACGGCGGCGTGTTGGCGTTTTGAAGAGGTCCGGGGGCGATGAAACAATACGGGCGCACGCTCAATCTGAAAGATGATCCGAAGGTTATAGAATCCTACCTTGAGTATCATCGCGCGGTGTGGCCGGAGGTCGAGGCCGGCCTGCGCGGCATCGGAATCCATCGGATGCTGATCTGGATCCTCGGGCGGCGCCTCTTCATGTTCCTCGAGACTGAGGACAGCTTCGATCCCGCGCGCGATTTTCCGCGCTATGAGAAGGGCCATCCGCGTATCAAGGAGTGGCAAGATCTGATGGCTTCGATGCAGGAGCCGGTACCGGACGCCGCGCCCGGCGAGCTGTGGGCCGAGATGAAGCTCGCGTATCGGCTGGAATGATACGTGCGGTTCGCGAACGGCCCTTAAACTTTTCGGTGGCTTTGGTCCTTATGCCTTCGCGATGATGCGCCACTCCCTGCCGCCAGGAAATTCGAACATGTCAAGCGACGCGGGTAGCATCTCGACGCTGTATCCGGGTGCGGTCGGTGGCACGTACCGTCCGTCGCGCATCACGACGGGATTGACGAAATGCTCGTGTAGATGATCGGCGAATTCGATCGCGCGATTTTTGAGGCTCGCGCCGATGCAGATGTAGTCGATGAGCGAGATGTGCTGGACGTATTCGCATAGCCCGAGGCCGCCCGCATGCGGGCAGACGGGGATGCCGAACTTCGCCGCCATCAGCAGAACCGCGAGCACCTCGTTGAGGCCGCCGAGACGGCATGCGTCAACCTGACAGAAATCGATCGCGCCCGCCTGCATCAACTGCTTGAACATCACGCGATTCTGGCAATGCTCGCCCGTCGCGACGCCCACCGGCTTCACCGCGCGCCGAATCGCGGCGTGCCCGAGGATGTCGTCGGGACTGGTCGGCTCCTCGATCCACAGGGGATTGAATTGCTTGAGCGGCTGCATGTATTCGATCGCCTCGCCAACGTCCCAGGTCTGATTGGCGTCGAGCATCAACACCGAATCGGGACCGATGACCTCACGCATCACTGCGCATCGATGCACGTTCTCCTCGCTGTTGCGCCCGACCTTGATCTTGAAGCGATTCCATCCCGCGGCTAGCGCCTCGCGACATAGCGCGCGCACGCGATCATCCGAATAACCCATCCATCCGGCCGACGTGATGTAGGCGGGAAAGCCATTCGCGATCATTTCGGCCTCGCGCTTCGCCCGCGTCGGTGCGTTGCGGCGCAGGATGGCGAGGGCCTCGTCCTCAGTGAGC
>DATGKG010000563.1:0-10143 GCA_035294805.1 Binataceae bacterium (SeqCode)
TTTCCGATCGCGCTCGGCGAAAGCGTGGTCCTGATGCAATACATCGGCGATGAGACCGGCGCGGCGCCGCGCCTGGCGCAAGTGGAACTCACCCGCGACGAAGCGGCGGCGCTATTCGAGCGCGTCCTGCGCAATGTGGGACTGTGGCTCGACCTCGATCGCATCCACGGCGACCTCTCGCCCTACAACATCCTGTATTGGAAGGGTGCGATCGTCGCGATCGATTTTCCGCAGGCGATCGATGCGCGCTTCAATCCCAACGCGCGCGATCTGCTCCAGCGCGACCTCGCCAACGTATGCGCCTACTTCCAGCGCTATGGTATCCGATGCGATCCCGAGCGCATCGCGGCGCGGATGTGGGGTGCGTATCGCCGTGGCGCCGCGCTGACATAGGTTACGACGGCGCCCTCCGACCGCATCCGGAAGGAGGGCGCCGTGCCTACAGCCACTTGATTCGCTGTAAGCATCGACGTATTTTGATGACTCTACATTTTGTTTAGTTTGTTTTCTGGATGTAGAACGCTCGTTGACGGCTCCTTACATTTCTAAGGAGCCGGCCACGTCCGCAATGGAGAAAACAATGGACCTAATCGGCAAGGTCTGCGTTCGTTTGACGGAAGGGCCGATCGCGAGAAGATGCGCGAGGCTGTTCTCGGGCAAGGGGCAGACGATGACGGAATACGCGATGATCATTTCGGTCGTCGCGGTGGCTGTGTACGCAGGTTACAAGACTCTGGGAACCGGAACCGCAACGCTGCTGAGCAGTATCGACGGATCGCTATAAGTGACTCCTTCACGATCGATCAGGCGGTCACGCCTCGGCATCATCCCCGGCTGTGACTTCCGGAGAATTGAGCAGGTTGAGATGAATCCCGAGCGCGGCTGGCGACGAAAAGATTCGCCTCGCGCCCGCGGCGGCGAGCTGGTCGCACAGCTTCGGGCTGAAAGCGACACCGAAAAACTCGAGCCCCTGCGCGGCGGCCGCAAGATAGTCGGAATCGGCATCGCCGACGAAAGCTGAATCCTTCGCCCGCGCGCCGCATCTATCGCGCGCGCGCGCAATCATTTCCGCCGACGGCTTGAGCGCCAGCAGGCTGTCGCGTCCGACGATCGCATCGAGCAGCGCGCTCATACGATGAAGCGTAAACCATCGACGGACGGTGCGCGATGAATTCGAGGTAACGATCGCGAGCTTTGCGCCATTTTTTTTCAGCTGCCTGAGCAGATCGATCGCGCCATCGAGCGGGGCCGCGCGATCGACTCCCGCCATTTCATATTTCTCGATCATCGCCGAAGCCTGGCGGAGTATCGAGCGAACCCGTATCGCGCTGAAGCCGCTCGATCGATCGCCGGCGAGTTCGAGCAGCCGCGTTCGCATTGCGCTGTAGAGCGGAAGATTGCCGCGCGGGAATTTCTCGAAGAGATCTTCGGGCACGCCGAGTCCGCGCAGCATCGGCTCGAGTTCGCGCCGCCCGCCGGCCCAGTCGACTTCGGGTTCGAGCCGCGCGATGGTGTTATCGAAATCGAAAATCCAGAGTTTCTTGCGGACCAGCGGACGCGGCTTACGCATTCGAGCAGGTGCAACCGGCCTTCGCGCTCTTAAGCGCCTCGGTGACGCTGCGCGGGCCTTCAAACCTGATAAGTGATGGCGCGGCGTCGGCATCGTACGCGGCGAGGAGTTTCAACGCCTCCGTGGTCGCGGCCATCGTGATGAAGCTCGCGCGATCGCTTCGCTCACCGAACGCGTCGAGCAGGCCGCCCGATGCGCATCGGATGCATGGCGGCGGCGACGGCATCACGGCGATTTTGCCGGGAGCGTCGAGGCGCGCGACGATCGCTGGAGTGACGCTGGGCGCCTCGGCGGCCGCGAATCGCACCACGGCATCATTGCCGAGTAACGCGAACACCAGATCGGGAATCTGCGCGATACTGCCGTATCTCACGCTTGAGTCGGGATTCAGTTCGCGCATCTTCGCGCATAGCGATCGAAGGCGCGCATCATCGCTGCCGGGCACGCACAGATCGATATCGCCCACGCCCGCACCGACCAGGTACTTAAGCGGCTCCTCAAGGTCCTCGAGCGCCGCGATGATCACGAGCCGCGAGCTGAGCAGTCGCTCCTGCGCGCGCCCACCCATCTTGGGAATGATTATCTGGCGACTGTAGCGCGCGATTTGTTCGTTGGTGAGTGGCACCGACTCATACTAGCAGGTTCGGCCTCAAAACGCAGAAGGCTTTTACTGCGCGGCGCCTCTCCTCAGCAGCGCTTCAATGTTTTTCGCGGTGAGCAGATTCCAGCGCCGTATGCTTCGATAGTGCGTTTGGCCTCTCGATGCGTTATCAGTAGCATCCAGCCGAGCATGGGCGCCTGCGGAGAAAAGCCTACTCGATGACGTTCTTCTCGATCGGCTCAACTGTCACTCCGGTCTGCCGCAACCATCCGATCGCGCGCTCAATCTGATCCGTCGAGCCTTCGAACTCGACCGCGACCAGGCCCATATCCTCCGATACGCTGGCGCCGCGGATGCTGAACACCAGGTCGAACTTCTTCACCAACTGATAGAGGATCGGCTCCTTGATTAGCGCGCGCGGATAGCTCAGGTAGTAGCGCTCGTGGATGCGATCGGTCATCTTGCGACCATTTTGTTCAGGCGTTCTTGCCATTGTTCCTGCCGCCATTGTTGCCATCCGATCCAAAGGTTGGTGGATAAATATTTGTCGCCGAAGTCGGGGAAGATCGTGACGATAGTGCCCTCGCGCAGCGTGCGCGCGAGTTTCATCGCGGCCAGTAGCGCGGCGCCCGATGACTGCCCGACCACCATGCCCTCGATCTGGCCGAGCATGTAGACCAGCTCGTAGGCGTCTTCGGTCGCGATCGGGATTTTCCAGTCGAGTTCCTCTTCGTGATAAATGCCCGGCACGATCGACGACGCCATGTGCTTCAGCCCCTCGAGGCCATGCATCGGATCGTCGGGCTCGACCGCGATCACCTTGATGTTTCGATTTTTCGATTTGAGAAATCGTCCGGTGCCCATCACGGTGCCGCCAGTGCCGATCGCGGCGAGGAAGTGCGTCACGCTGCCTTCGGTCTGACGCCAAATCTCCGGCCCGGTAGTTTCAAAATGCGCCAAACTGTTCGCTTCGTTATTGTACTGATCGGGCTTGAAGTAGCGCTCGGGATTGTCGGCGTATATTTTCCGGCACAGCCGAATCGCGCCGTCGGAGAGCTCCATCGGATCGGAAAAAATGATCTTCGCGCCGTAGGCCTCGATGATGCGCTTGCGCTCGCGGCTGACGTTCGACGCCATCACCAGCTCGACCGGATAGCCGAGCACCGCACCGACCATCGCCAGTGCGATGCCGGTATTGCCCGAGGTCGAATCGAGAATCGTTTTGCCGGGCCGCAGCTCTCCGCTCTCGATGCCGCGCAAGATCATGCTGCGCGCCGCGCGATCCTTCACCGAGCCGCCCGGATTGAATCCCTCGAGCTTCGCGAAGATGCGCACCTCGGGCGCGATGATGCCTTCGACGAGCTTCGTGAGCTCGAGCAGCGGCGTGTTCCCGATCAAATCGAGAACGCCGGGCGCGCGCTGGAGCGGAACGAACTCGATTTCAGTTTCCGCCCGCGATCGCCGGGACGATTGAAATCTCGTCGCCATCCTTTACCTTCGAGTTGAGCTGGTCGAGGAAGCGGACATCGTCGCCGTTAAGATAGATGTTCACGAAGCGGCGAATCTCGCCCTTGTCGTCCAGCAGCCGCTCGCGCAAACCCGGATGGCGCGTCTCGAGGTTTTCAATAATCGCGCGCAGCGACGCGCCCTCGGCCGGGACCTCGTCCTTGCCGCCGGTGAAACGCCGAAGTGGAGTGGGAACTCGAACGCTGATTGGCATGCGTGGCGATGCCTCCTTAATGATCGTATTGGTGCCAAGACATTATGGACAAGATGGCGCGCTCAAGCCGCGCCCGCGATTTCGCGTTTGCCATTCTCCAGCCGCTCGAACAGCGAATCGAATTCCTTCAGCCTGGCTTCGATGATGACCGGCTGCTCGATCGCGTTGGCGACCGCCTCGAGTGTTTTGTATCCATTGCCGGTAATCGAAATCACCACCGTCTCGTCCTTCCTGATGCGCCCCTGCTCGATGAGCTTCTTCGCGACCGCGAGCGTGGTGCCGCCGGCCGGCTCGGCGAAAATCCCTTCGGTGCGCGCGAGGAGCTTGATCGCGTCGATGATTTCCGGATCGCTCGCGACGTCGCCCCATCCGCCGGATTCGCGTACTGCCTTCAAGACGTAAAATCCGTCCGCCGGGTTACCGATCGCGATCGACTTGGCGATGGTGTTCGGTTTGACTGGTTCGATCAGGTCGGTGCGCTTGTGCAGCGCGTGAATCACCGGCGCGGAGCCCTCGGCCTGCGCGGAGTGAATTTTGAAGTTGGCCTCCTTGATCAGACCGACCTCCTTGAATTCCTTAAATGCCTTCGCGACCTTCGGCAGAATGGTGCCGCCGGCAGTGGGGACGACGATGTGGTCGGGCGTCTTCCATCCGAGCTGCTCTGCGACCTCGAAGCCGAAAGTCTTCGCGCCCTCGGTATAATACGGACGCAGGTTAATGTTGACGAACGCCCATCCGTACTTGTCGGCGATCTCGCTGCAAAGGCGATTGACGTCGTCATAGTTGCCGCGAATCGTGATGACCTGCGCGCCGTAGATGGTCGAGCCGACGATTTTTCCCGACTCCACTCCTTCGGGCATGAAGATGTAGCACTTCAGATTCGCGCGCGCCGCGTGCGCCGCCACCGCAGTCGCGAGGTTTCCTGTCGATGCGCATGAGACGGTGGTAAAGCCGAACTCGCGCGCCTTGGTGATCGCGACCGACACCACGCGGTCCTTATATGACAGCGTCGGATGATTTACCGTGTCATCCTTTATGTAGAGATTCTTGACCCCGAGTTCAGGGCCGAGGCGCTTGGCGTGCACCAGCGGCGTGAAGCCGGAAAACGGCCCAGCCTCGGGCTCGCTGTCGACCGGCAGCAGCTCGCGATAGCGCCAGAGATTGTGCGGGCGCGACTCGATCAGCCGCCGCGAGATATGCGCGCGGATACGCGCGTAGTCGTAGGTCACCTCGAGCGGACCGAAGCACGTTTCGCATACGTGCAGCGGGCTGATCGGGTACTCCTGGCCGCATTCGCGGCATTTCAGATTGGTGATGTAGGTCATCTTTCTTCGTCCTGGCGGCGCGCGTGCGCCTGATCGTTCTTCGATGCGGTGCGCTCGTACGCGCCGCAGATGCATCCCCGTCGCGGACTAACCTTGGTGAAGCGCACTCGCGGTGCGCCGGTTGCGTCGTAAGTGAGAATTGCTCCGGCAAGCGCCGGCATTCGGCCGACTGCGATCGCGAGAGCCTCGTGCGCCTGCATATTGCCGATCGCGCCCGCGACTGGCCCGAGGATGCCGGCCTCGCGGCAACTCGCGACCTCCGCGGGATCGGGCGCGTCCTCGAACAAGCATCGGACGCATGCGGTCTGGTGCGGAATCACCGTCATCACCTGCCCACTCATCGCGAGCACGCCGCCGTATGCGAACGGAGTCGCGGTCGCGAGCGCAGCATCGTTGATGAGAAACTTGGCGAGCGGGTTGTCGGTGCCATCGATCACGAAATCGAAGCGCGCGATGATCGCGCGGGCGTTGTCGGCCTCGAGCGCGACCGCGAACGTCTCGATTTCCAGCTCAGGATCGATCTGGCGCAGATGTCTCGCGGCGGCGTCGACCTTCGCTTGGCCGACATCTGCGGCGGTATAGATGACCTGGCGATGGAGATTGCTTACCTCGACGGGATCGGGATCGACCAAGCCAAGCCGCGTGACGGCTCGCGCTCGCGCGATTGCGATCGCGGCGGGAACGCCGAGTCCGCCCACACCAACAATCAGTATGCTTTTGCTACTGCGCATCGCTCTCGCCGGATGCCTTGCGGAGAACGATGGCGAGGGCACCAAAACAAAACCCTCGGTCCTGCGGATAAGGACGAGGGTTAGATAACTCTCGCCTTATCTTCCAGGGAACGTGTCCCCGCAGGAGTTAGCACCTGCGCCTCCGTGGGCCGGTTGCTGCGGCATCGTCGGGCCTGTCCCTCCGCCGCTCTCGATAAGGCAAATCAGCATGGTCAGAGTTATATGGCGCGATGGCTGGTGTCAAACGGAGGCGTTGTAGAGAGAACCGAGGAAAGGTTCATAGACGAGAAAGGCGACCAAAGCCGAATACTGGCGACTATCGATAACTATGAATAAGATTAGCTAAATATAGATGAGATTAGATGATGGGTGCGATAAGCTAATGGGTTCGTTTTTGCATTCTTACTGGTCGCCGTTTAGATGCCTGATGGCGGCTGAATCTCATCGAACACATTTCTAAAAACCCTTATGTTTCCTCGATTAAGTGGCTTTGTTTTGTCAATTCGACCAGCTTAGTTCACCTCGCGGTGGGTTCGTTTGTGTATTTCAGCTGATGAGCAACTCCGCGATCTGGATACCGTTGAGCGCCGCGCCCTTGCGAAGCTGATCGCCCACCACCCAGAAGTTTATGCCATTCGCGGTGCTGATGTCCTCGCGGATGCGGCCGACGAAACAGTCGTCCTGACCCTCGACGATCAGCGGCATCGGATACTTGTTCTGCGAGGGATCATCATAGACGCGTAGCCCGGGGAAGCGCCCGAATGCCTCGCGCGCCTGCGCCGCCGTCACGTGCCGCTCGGTCTCGGCATTAACGGAAATCGAATGCGTGGTGAAAACCGGGACGCGAACCGTGGTTGGACAAACCGGAAGGTCGGGGATGTCGAGGATTTTGCGCGTCTCGTTGACCAGCTTGGTCTCCTCACCGGTGTAGCCGCCCTCGCCGATGTCGCCGGCCGGAAGCAGGTTGAACGCGATCTGATGCTGAAAGAACTTCGCAGTGATCTTCTCGCCCTTGCTCCATGCCATGGTCTGCGCGCGCAACTCCTCGATGCCGCCGACGCCCGCACCCGACACGGCCTGGAAGCTGGTCGCGACGACGCGCTTGAGCTTGCCCGCGTCGTGCAGCGGCTTCAGCGGCATCACGGTTACGATGGTCGTGCAGTTGGGGCATGCGACGATGCCCTGATGCTTGCGCGCTGCGGCGGGATTGATTTCCGGCACCACCAGCGGCACCGTCGGCTCCATTCGAAATGCGCTCGACTTATCGATTACGACCGCGCCCGCCTTGACCGCGATTGGCGCGAACTGTTTCGACTGGCTGCCGCCCGCGGAGAAGAACGCGATATCGATACCCTTGAACGATTCCGCGCTGACCGCATCGACCGGGAGCGACTCGCCCTTAAAGGTCATCTTCTTGCCGATCGATCGCGCCGACGCATAGAGACGGATTTCCCGGATCGGGAAGTTGCGTTCTTCCAGCAGCTTGAGAGTGGTCTGACCCACCGCGCCGGTGGCGCCAACTACAGCGACTCGTTGCCCATTGGCCATAGCGATATCTTATCCGCGAGTGAGGTATGAAAGAAGTTATGGCGACGCAGCAAGCTATCGAAATGGAAGGCGCCTGTCACTGCCGGACCGTACGTTTCAGAGTGAAGTTGACCGATGGCCTCAAGAATGCGCGGCGATGCAACTGCTCATATTGCCGGATGCGGGGCGCGATCGCGGTGTCCGCGGCGATGGGAGATATCGTGTTCGGGTCCGGCGAAGAATCGCTTACGCTCTACCGGTTCAACACTGGCGTTGCAGAGCATTACTTCTGCTCGAAATGCGGCATCTATACGCATCACCGGCGCCGTTCCAATCCGAACGAATACAGCGTGAACGCCGCGTGCTTAAACGACGTGAGCCCCTTCGACTTCGAGGAGGTGCCAGTGTTCGACGGCATCACGCATCCGAACGATCGCCAAGGCGGCTATCGGGTAGTCGGCCATTTGCGTTACGTGCGGAGCGATTGATTCATAGGTACTACCGGCCGAGGGCGATCGCGATTGAAGTGCCGTTGATCGCGGTGAAGGGACCATCGATGATGGCGATCGGTGCCGTATCGCCATTACTGCCGGCGCCGAAAACTTCGACAGGCGCGCCGCTAGCAAAGGAGAAATCCCCGAAGCAGCCAAAACCAATCCTGGACGTGGAGAACACATCGTAGCCGCGAAATACGTTGTTCAACACGTGGACATTCTCGTTCGCGTCGACTGCGATTGCCCCCGGCAAACCCAGACGGGTGTGCGGGCCCTCAATCGTTGCGACTGGTTTGGAATCGCCTTCACTACCGGAGGCATAGACGGAGACACTTCCCTGGGTGGCTGGAATGCAACCACACTCTCCGCAGATGGGTGGGCCGAGATTCGTAACGTAAACGTTGCCGCGATTGCTTACCGCGATAGCCGACGGGTAAGCCAGATCGGTATCGGGTCCGTTGATGATAGCGCTCGGTTTAGCGTTTCCGCTACTGCGCGCGGAAAAAATGTCGATGCTGCCGGGACCGCTTTCGTGGCAGGTCTCTCCATTGCAGGTGATGACCCCCTGATTGGCGACATAAAGCGCGCCTGCGGGGCTCACTGCGATCGCGGTTGGGGCGTCGTTTCCGCTCGCGTCGATGCTAATCGTTTTCATTGGCGGTGCGTCCCCTACCTCGCCCGCACCATAGACCGTTACCGTGTCGTCGTTGTTCAGCACGAAGACGTCGTCATTCGCATCGAGGCCTATGCTGAATGGAGAATTAAGACCGGTGTCATCGCCGGTGATGGTCGCTATCGGTGGACCGGTCGCATAGCTGCCCGCCGCATAGATGCCGACGCTGTTTGCAAATTGATTCGCGACGTAAATCCTTCCGCCGGCACCAACTGCGATGGCTTGGGAGTTTTTGATTCCGGTGGAACTGCTCGTGATGGTATTGATTGGCGCAACCTCGCCGATGCTGCCGGCCGCGTACACCGTTACGATTCCGCTGCCCGCAGGTCCGCCTCCGATGTTCGATACGCAGAGGTTTCCGTTCGCATCCAGCGCGATTGCGTTTTCCGGGGAGAGTCCGGGGCCCGGGGCATCGAACACTATGGATGGGGCAATATTGCCGGTGCTTCCCGCTGGATAAACATTGATGGTGCTAAACTCGCTACCTTGGCTCAGCCTAAAACCCGTTTCGTAGATGTTTTGGTGAGAATCGACCGCGATGCCGTGCGGATAGCCAATGTTCGTCTGACTGCCGACGATTACCGCGGACGGCATCGCATTGCCGCTGCTGCCCGCCGAAAACATCTCGATACTCGCCGCATAGTTTACCTGCCGGTCGATATACCTGCTCGTGTTCCCAACGTAGATGTCTCCTGCTGCATCGAGCGCGATGCTGATGGGATAGGTCAGTCCGGTGGCGCTACCTTTGATCGTCGCGGCTGGCCCTACGTTCCCATTGCTGCCCGCGGAATAAATGGTAATGACGCCAGGACTATAATCCTTGACCGGCCGCTTAGGGCCGCCCCTTTGGTTCGCGACATAGATGTCGCCGACACCGTCCACAGCTATCGCAACCGGATCGCGAAGTAGGGTTTTAGGGCTGCCTATAACGGCGACCGGAGTTTCATTTGAAATTCCTGCGCTGCTCCCCAGCGGCGGATACACGGTGACGGCCGAGGTTCCGCTGTTGAGAACATAAATTTTCCCACTCGCATCCAATGCGATTCCAGTGGGACTCGCGAGCTGAGTAAGGGATCCACCGATTACCGCAAGCGGAGGTACATTCCCCGTCGCGTTCTCGGGATAGATGGAGACGATATTCGTCGAGGTGTTCGTGACATAGATCCTGCCGATCGCGTCTCTCGCGATTCCGCCGGGAGAGATCATATCCGTCGTCAGCGAGATGGGCGCGAGGTCGCCCTTACCATTGATCGGATAAGCGGTTACGTAGCTGGAATTGTCGACAAAAATGGCCGTCCTCGGTGTAGTTCCGGCCTCTGCGCCGCGCAGCGAGACGATAGCTCCGCACGCATATAGCACCAACGCGGGCCATGCGATCTGTCGACGAAACATCCGGTGAACCCCCCAAACGCATCATCGATGCGCAAAGGGGAAGTATCGCAAGCAGTTGTCCGAAATCAACTAGATTTTCTGCATCAGCCAGTCGGATACCAACTCGGTCA
>DATGKG010000564.1:0-5769 GCA_035294805.1 Binataceae bacterium (SeqCode)
TTCTATATACGCCTCGCAGCGGCGTGACGTCAGAGTAGTCGCGTCCGATCGCCACCCGGATGTGACGCGCGTCGGAGCGGCATCCGTGGGTCGGATCGAATCCGGTCCATCCCACGCCGGGAAGTTGCGCGTCGAGCCACGCATGACTCGCCTGCGATGCGTTCGGGATCTCTCCGGTCGAATCTTCCGGCGGCGCGAGGTAGCCCGACACGTAGCGCGCGGGCACGCCCGCCAGCCGCAGAATCGCAATCGTCAGATGCGCGAAGTCCTGGCATACGCCGGCGCCCACGGTGAGGATTTCGTCGGCGGTCGAGTACACGCGCGTCACCCCCGGCTCGTATGCGAACTGATCGCGCACGAAACGCACCAGCTGCTGGACGTATGCGGCAACATCGTCGGTGCGGCGCGGACGCGCGATCCAGAAAAATTTTCGCATCCGATCGCTGAACGGCACATAGGGACTCGCGCCGAGAAAGTCGTACTCGGTATGCGACCGCAACCGGTCGTCATTGAGGAACTCCTCGAACGAAACCGAAGGCCACGATGCGGGCTGGTGCGGAATGGTCTCCATCAACGAGCGCGCGGTGATCGTCAGCGCATCATGTTGCGGATGAATCGAGAACGAATGCACATGATTGCCGTAGTAGTCGTCGAACTCCAGCATGGTGGCGGCAGGCTGGGTTTCGAGCGCGAATTCGAGCCGGCGCTGATGGGGCGTATCGATGGGACGCATGCGGACTTCGTTGTGCGACTGATATGCGGGCGCATCGTAGGAAAATCGCGTCGTATGACAAATCCGCAGCAGCATCAGCCACCCGCCGGCCGGAGTCACTCAGCCTTCAAGTACATATCATAGATTTGCGCGAAGATTCCGTCGCACGATTCCTGGATGTGCAGCAAGAACTCGTGCAGTCCGCGCTCGACCGCCTCCGGCGCTTTCTCCAGCCGCAGCTCGTCCATCAATTCGGTCACTCCACGCGAGATCCTCTTCGGCGCTTCGCCCTTGCTCGCGATACGGCGCAGCGAGACCTCCAATGATTCGATCGAATAGCGCGCCGAGCGTGGAAAAGTCGGATCGAAGAGCAGGATGTCGATCACGTTGTCGAGCTTGATCGCGTTGCCGAACCGTTTGCGATAGGCTTCCAGAGCGGACGCGCTGCGCAGTACACCTGCCCACTGCAAAAGGTCGGCAGCGCCGCCGATATCCTCGAGGCGCGGCATCAGGAAGTGATACTTAACATCGAGCATGCGCGATGTTTCCTCGGCGCGCTCCAGCATGATGCCCAACCGCATGAAATCGTAGGCGAGATCGCGCGGCAGCGTGCTCTGCCGAATGCCGGAAATCCGGTAGAAGCAGTCCCTCAAATCGGAAAAGAACGAATACACGCCTGGATTGACGAAAACTTCGGGCGTCCAGTTCTGCGCGTTCAAGTAGAGCGTGTTAACATCGAGCCAGAATTCCGATGACACGTAGTGACGCAGCGAGCGAAGGTTGTCGCGCGCGACATTGATGCAGCTTCGGATCGAGTTGGGATTCTCGAGGTCGAGGGTGAAAAATTCCAACACCGAGGATTCATCGGCCATCGAATGGCGCTGTGCGAACGGCTCGATCTCGCCGAAGATCGCCAGCAGCGGCTCCCATGGCGCGCTGTCACGCGGCGGCGTCTCGATGAGCAGATGATAGTTGACGTCGACCAGCCGCGCGCGCCATTCCGCGCGCTCCAGATTGCGCGCCGCCCAGAACAGATTGTCAGCGATTCGTCGCAGCATCCTAAGCGCCCAGGACCCAAGTGTCCTTGCTGCCGCCACCTTGCGAGGAGTTGACCACCAGCGACCCCTCGCGCAGCGCGACGCGCGTAAGTCCTCCGGGCAGCACCCGCGGCTTCGCGCCCAGCAGCACGAACGGCCGCAGGTCGACATGGCGCGGATGCAGCTTCGGCACACCTTCGGCATCGGTGATCATGGTAGGATGCACCGAGAGGCTGATGACCGGCTGCGCGATGAAGTTGTCCGGATTGGCGAGCACGCGCGCACGCGTCTCGTCCAGCTTCTCTTCGCTCGCGTGCGGTCCAATCACGACGCCATAGCCGCCCGATTCGCCCACCGGCTTGATGACCCACCTCTCGATGTGACGCAGAACTTCTTCGCGCTCTTCGCGCTCGCGCATCAGATGCGTCTCGACGATCGGCAGAATGGGAGTCTCGCCCAAATAATAGCGAATCATGGCCGGAGTGTAGGCATAGATCGATTTGTCGTCGGCGACGCCGGTGCCGATGCCATTTGCGATCGCCGCGTTGCCGGCGCGCAGCACCGACGTAAGTCCGGGGACGCCCAGCATCGAGTCGGGCCGGAACACCAGCGGATCGAGGAAGTCGTCATCGACGCGCCGATAGAGCACATCGATCTGTTGCAGGCCGTGCACGGTCTTCATGTAGAGCTTGTGATCCCTGCATACGAGGTCCTGGCCTTCGACCAGTTCGATACCCATCTGCTGCGACAGGAACACGTGCTCGAAGAATGCCGAATTGAATGGCCCCGGCGTCAGCAGCGCGATGGTCGGGTTGGACTTGGCGCAGGGCGCGATCTCGCGCAGCGATTGCAGCAGGTCGGCCGGATAGCGCTCGACGCTGCGCACCTGGCTGGCCCGCATCAGGTCCGGCATCAGACGCGTCATCACGACGCGATTCTCGATGACGTATGACACGCCCGAGGGCGTGCGGACGTTGTCTTCCAGCACCATGAAGCGTCCGTCGGCGTCGCGCACGATATCGATACCGGCGACGGTGACGAAGGTCCCCATCGGCGGTTTGATCCCGACCGCAGCGCGTCGGAACTGCGGACATCCGAGCACGAGGTCGCGCGGGATGATGTGGTCGTTCATGATTGCGCCGGCGCCATAGACGTCCGCCACGAAGGCATTGAGCGCGCGGATGCGCTGAATCAGGCCGGCTTCGAGTTCGGCCCACGTTGGCGCATCGATCACGCGCGGAATCGGATCGAAGGGAAAGATGCGCTCGACGCCGCGCTGTTCGCCATAGACATTGAAGGTGACGCCCATGCGACGAAACATGATTTCGGCGCGCGCGCAAATTTCCCCTAGGCGCGCTGGCTGCATCGAAAGCAGCGCGCGTGTGATGTTGCCGCACTCCGGACGCGGCGATTTTGCGAGTTCGACCAGCTCATCGAAGAACCCTTCGGTACGAGGATATGCTGACCAAACAGGCACCGAATTGCCCATTTCCGCGACGCCTGCAGCGGCCATTTTGATGTAAGAACCTCCGCTCATTGGGGAATCTGCGAAGATTCACGAGATCCCACCCGCGAAACTCGCCTAACGAGAGCAATCGCGATGCCCACCGAAATGGTCGTCCAGGCGACATTGCGGGGTGAAACGAAGCCGCTCCCATACTCGTCTAATTGGGCAGGAGGTAAGACTTATGAAAATAGCGATTACAGCATTTGCTGCGATGTTTTCCTTGATGATGTTGGTGGTGCCGACGCAGGCAAAGGCGGATTCATTCGGCTATTGGCATCATCGCCCGGCGGCATGCAGCAATCATTACTTCCGCCGTCATCATCGGTATCTGTGCCGATAGTCCGATAGGCAAGTAGCACAGGCGCTCGCCTGTGCTACTCACTTCCATTCCAACCCGGATTTCCATTTTCCAAAGCAAAGCCCTTGATAGACGTGGCTTTGGATGCGATCACGTCAGCGCTGAGATGTGGCGGCGGTGAACGAAAGGCAACGCCTTTTCAGCTCTCGTTCAACGGCAAGAGTTGACTTCCAAGCGCGGGTAGTTTGTTCTAAAAAGCAAGCTGAAACCGGAGAGCCAAAAGGAAACTCCGGTTGGTGGGTCTCCAATCATCAACAAGGAGTCTAAACCCGTGAAGATCGTCATTGTCGGCGGCACCGGGCTGATTGGCTCCAAGACCGTTCCCATTCTGCGCGAACGCGGTCATGAGGTCGTCGCCGCCTCGCCCAAAAACGGCGTCAACACTATCACCGGCGAGGGGGTCAAAGAGGCCTTGGCGGGGGCGCAGGTCATGATCGATCTCGCCAATTCGCCTTCGTTTGAAGATAAGGCGGTGCTCGAATTTTTCGAGACCTCCGGCCGCAATCTTCTCCCAGCGGAGGCATCAGCGGGCGTCCGGCACCATGTCGCGCTATCCATCGTCGGAATTGACCGATCGCCCGACAATGGCTATTTCCGCGCCAAGGTCGCCCAGGAAAAACTGATCGAGACCTCCGGCATCCCCTATACCATCATCCGCTCGACCCAGTTCCTGGAATTCCTCGGTGGCATCGCCGCTTCAAGCGCGGACGGAAACATGGTCAGGCTTTCGCCCGGCCTGTTCCAGCCCATCGCGGCGGACGATGTTGCTGCCGTCGTGGCCGATGTGGCGCTCGCGGCGCCGCGCAACGGTATCGTCGAGATCGCAGGCCCCCAGCGAGCACCGTTCAACGAAATCGTCGCCCGCTATCTGAAGGCGGTCGGCGATCCGCGTGAGGTCGTGCGGGATCCCGAGGCCCGATACTTCGGCGGCCGGGTTGAGGAGCGCTCGCTGGTGCCGTTGGGCGAAGCGCGCCTCGGCCGCATCACTTTGGACGAATGGCTCCGCCGCTCGAAGGCAAGAGCCTGATCCCACATCCGAAACAGCTCACGGGATCGGTTTCTGATCCCTCCACGGGCGCGCTTCCTCGAATTGCGCGGCGAGCGCGATGATACCGGCCTCGTCATTTTGACGGCCGACGATCTGCAAACCGATCGGCAGTCCTGCTTTGGAAAATCCGTTGGGCAATGAGAATGCCGGCTGGCCGGTCGCATTGAACGGATAGGTGAATGATAGCCACGCGAACAGTTCGCGCAGACCTTCCTTCAAGTTCGATGGCAAGGTGCCGAGCCGCACCGCCGGGCGCGTCAGCGTCGGCGTGATGAGCGCATCGTAGGGCGCTAGCTTCTGCATGATGTCGCGGCAGATGTTGTGCATCTGCGCGATCGCGTTGATGTAGTCGGCGGCTTTCACGTCCTTGCCTGCCTCCCACGTGCTTCGCACCACGGGATCCATCAGCTCGACGTTCGCGACCGGCACCGAGGCGATGCCCGCCGGAATGATCACGCCTGATACGCCGAGCAGCATATTGGCGGGATCGAGCTTCACCTGCTCAACCGTATGCCCCATCTCGTGAAACGCCTTCAGTGCAGCTTCGGTCGCGGCCGTCACTTCCGGATCGACCTTGCTCTCCGCAGTTTCGAGGATCGCGGCGAGGCGCAGTTTCTTCGGTCGTTTCGTGACGGCGGCGCTGAACGGCTCGCTTTGCGGCGGCGCCCAGTACGGATCGCCGACGACCGGGCCGGCGAGGACATCGAGGAACATCGCGACGTCGCGCACCGAGCGCGCGATAGGTCCGCTGGTGGCGAATCCCGCCCACGCTTCGCCCGATACCGGCGAGAACGACACGCGTCCGCGCGACGGCTTGAGGCCAACGGCACCGCAGCAGCTTGAGGGAATCCGAATCGAGCCACCGCCGTCGCTGCCCTCGGCGAGCGGGCTCAGTCCCGCGACCGTCGCGCATGCAGCGCCTCCGCTCGATCCTCCGGCGGTATGTTCGAGGTTCCACGGATTGCGCGCAGGGGGACATAGGCCGCCTTCGGTGGTCGGGCGTCCGCCGAATTCCGGCGTAGTCGTTTTGCCGAGCAGGATGCCGCCCGCATTGCGGATCCGAACGGTAACCTCGGAATCCAGCGGCGGCAGGTAATTTTCATAGTT
>DATGKG010000565.1:0-8158 GCA_035294805.1 Binataceae bacterium (SeqCode)
TTTCGTTGTCGCCGGTCAGGATTTTGATTCTCACTCCGTCGTCGTGCAGTGCCTCGATTGCGGACGCGACGTCGTCCACAGGCGGATCAATAAAGGTCAGGAATCCGGCTAAAGTCAGATCGCGCTCGTCTCCGCGCTTCAAACCTTCGCCGCGGCCCAACTCTCGAAACCCAACGGCGAGTACCCGCAGCCCGTCGGTGCTGAGCTGGCGAAAAACTTCCGCGCAGCGTTTGCGCTCGGCGTCGCCCATTGGACGCACTTCGCCGTCAGCCTCGAGCGAGGTGCTGACTGTCATGACCTCCTCGGGCGCGCCTTTCGTAATCAGCAGGTTGCGGCCCTCCTTGTTCACGACGATGGAGAGCCGGCGCCGCTCGAAATCAAAAGGTATCTCGTCGATCTTCTGATATTGCCCAACGCCCACCATCGGGCGCTTCAGGATCGCGGCGTCGAGTGGGCTTTTGATCCCGGTCTCGAAGTAGCTGTTGAGACAGCCGAGAAAGAACGGTCGTTCGGATGGCTGGCCGAACGGATCGAGCGCGTCATCGAGCACCATAGTCCCCGAGGTCAGCGTGCCGGTCTTGTCGCTGCACAGCACTTCGATACTGCCGAAGTTTTCGATCGCGTCGAGATGCTTAACGATCACCTTGCTGCGCGCCATTTTCAACGCGCCCATCGAGAGTGTCACCGTGGTGATCATCGGCAGGAACTCGGGCGTCAGTCCCACCGCCAGCGCCACGGCGAACAGCAGCGACTCCATCGCGTTGCGATGCATCGCGACGCTGACCAGCAGGATGAAGAGCACCAGGAACAGGACTGTCTTCATGATCAGTATCCCGAACTGGCGCGTGCCGCGATCGAATTCGGTTTCTGGCGGCCTTTCGGAAAGGCGCGCGGCGATATCGCCAAAGGCCGTATTGGGTCCGGTTGCGGTGACAATCGCGGTTGCGGTGCCGCTTACCACCGAGGTGCCGAGGAAAACCAGGTCGGGACGCATTGCATCGGTGGTGTCGAGTGGAACTTCGGGCACGAACTTCTCGACCGGCATCGACTCGCCGGTCAGCGCGGCCTGCTGGATGTGCAAATCCTGACTCTTGAGGAGACGCGCATCCGCTGGAACGAGATCACCCGCCGCAAGACGAATCAAATCGCCGGGCACGACTTCGCGACGCGGCAATTCGGCCCATTTTCCGTCGCGCATTACGGTCGCACTCGGCGCGACCTGCTCACGCAGCCGCCGCACCGCGCGCTCGGAGCGAAAAGCCTGAAAGAAGTTGAGCGCGATGCTCAAGATGACCATCGCGGCGATGATTATCGCGTCGACCGCTTGTCCGAGCATGCCGGAGACCACGCTCGCAACTAACAGAATCAAAACAAGAGGATTGGTGCAGAAGCGTAGGAACTGAATGAGCGGACTGGAAAGCCTCGCTGTCACCGGTTCGTTAGGACCGGACCGTTTTAATCGCTCCTTGGCTTCCGCGTCGGCTAGACCGAACTCGACGTCGCTAGGGTTTATCGAGGTACGTCGGGAGCCTTCAATGGTTGGTACGGCCTCGCCCATGTGCGTGGACGGTAGCACACGATGAGCTGAAATCTCTGACATCAATAGAATTCCTACTGGACGTTCTGAGGACGTCGACATCGTGGTAATCCTATGAGAGCTGATGATGGCGCTGTGGGTCTCGCGAGCCACGCCAATTGTAGCGAGCGCACGGATCGGCGCCTCCAAGGGGTAGCCCGCCGCTTTCGCAACTCTGTGTCACCCGCGCGGTGCGACCGATAGCGCAGCGTCGAATGGTCGATTCCTACTAGCCTGCACGCGCGCCGTTGGCTGAGCCCGTGCTGTTCCATCACCCGGGCCACCGCTGTCCGCCGTGCCGCAGGCTTCAGCCGTTTTTTCCGAGGATGTCCTTCAATGCCGCGTTGTCCAGCATGGCTTCCGCAAGCAGCTTCTTGAGCCGGCGATTCTCATCCTCCAAACCCTTTAGCCGCTTCGCGTCCGACACCTCCATCCCGCCGTACTTGGCTTTCCACTTGTAGAAGGTGGCATCCGAGATCCCGTGGCGCCGACACACTTCGCTGGTCGCCACTCCCGCTTCCTGTTCCCGCAAAGTCCCGATGATTTGCTCCTCGTTGTACCTGCTCCGCCGCATCTGTCCGTCTCCTTCCTGTGACGGACTCTACCTCAAAGCGCGGGTGTTTTCGGGGCGCAGGCCACTGAGACCGCAACTGGCACAAGGGTTTGCTGACTCCGAGCGTTACTAAATCGGTGGACTAATTCCCATCAAAAGCGGCCAGAGACGGTCGGTAAGCGCTGGCCGCAAAGTGAATTCTGCGATTCTCTCTTATAACGAAGGGCCCGGCGAGGTTTTTCCAGTAACGGCTCCTTAATGAGACGTTGGTTCGGCGGCTATCTCTAGGCATCAGTCGCGGGCTCAATGATGGCCCCGCGCCGCGGTTCTGCGAAAGTCTCGCTGACCATGATCCAGCCATGAAGGCAAATTCCCGCGGCCATTGCACCGACGAACACCGCGACCGCGGGGGCGCCGGACGCGAGGGCAGTGATTGCCGGTCCGGGACAGAATCCTGCGAGACCCCATCCGGCGCCGAAAAGAGCCGCCCCGGCGATCAGGCGCGCGTCGAGGTCGGTTCGCTTTGGGATGGAGAAGGCCGGAGCTAGGATCGGCGCGGGCATCTTTCGGCTGAGTCGAGATGCGAAGAAATAGACGCCGATGGCCCCCAGCATCACGAAGGCGAGACTCGCGTCCCAGTTTCCGAAGAAATCAAGGAATCCGATGACCTTAATTGGACGCGTCATCCCGGAAATTCCCAGGCCCAACGCGAAGACGATCCCCGATATGAATGAAGTCAGCGCTGCCTTCATAGCATGCCCGCCAGGATACGATTGACGAAGTAAACGACTGTCGCACCGGTTGCGATGAAGGTTGCCGTCGCCACCAGCGAGCGAGGCGAGAGTCGCCCGATACCGCATACGCCGTGGCCGCTGGTGCATCCGTTGCCGAGCCGAGTGCCGAAGCCGACTAAAAGGCCGGCCACCACGAGCATCCCGAATGGGCGAACTATTCCGAATTCGTAAGCGATAGGAAACAGGACTCTCAGCAGCATCCCGCCGGCGAGTAGGCCGGCCACGAAGCATGACTTCCAGAGGGTGTCCCCTTTTACCGGTTTTAAAAGTCCAGCGAAGATGCCGCTGATGCCGGCGATCTTGCCGTTCATCAACAGCATGGTGGCGGCGCTCGAGCCGATCAGAATTCCACCGATGAGTGAAGCGACCGGGGTGAAGTTGTGCATCGCCCTCAGTGCTCTACCGGCAGTCGGGCATCGTTCCATTCGAGCATCCCGCCCTTGAGGTTGCTCACGTGATCGAAGCCGAGCCCGGTGAGAATGGCGGCGCCGGTGCCGCTTCTGATGCCCGCACGGCAAACCGTCACGATGTCGCGGTGCTTGATGTCTTCGAGCTCACCAACTCGCTGCGGCAGCACTCGAAGCGGAATCAATCGGCTGCCGCGAATATGGCCAAGTTCCCCGCGGCATTCGTCTTCTTCGCGCACATCGAGAATCACCGGCGGATTCTCACCGTCGATGCGAGCCTGCAATTCGGAAGCTGTGATCGCGTGGACGCTGCCAAGCTGACCCAGATCCGGGAACTTCAGCGAGTCATCGTCGATCGCGGATTGATTGGCCTGCAACGCCTCCTGAATCTTGTCGGGAAGCGGAAGGCCAAGGTTGTTCATGAGGTGGATGTACTCGTCGCGCGAACGGCCGGCGACGCGCGGATTGGAGGTCTTCTCCTTTGCGATCGTCGATTGATGATTGCCGCGATAGTCGTGCGCCGGGAAAACCAGCGTATCGTCCGGGAGCGCGAACAGCCGACCGGTCACTGCGTCGTATTGTCTTCCCGCGTCGCCGCCAGCGAAATCCGCCCTGCCCGTGCCGCCTATCAGCAGGGTGTCGCCGGTCAGCACCCGTCCGTCCACATAGATGCTGAGGCCGTCCGGGGTGTGCCCGGGAGTGAACAGTATCTTCAGGCGCAGATCCCCGACCTCGAGGACGTCGTCCTGCGTGACGTGGACATCGACATTGGGGGCAGGCGCGTGGCGCTCCATTACCACTTTGGCGTCGGTCAAGGCGGCCAGGTCCCAGATGCCGCTGCGATGGTCCGCATGAGTGTGGGTGTCGATCACGTAGTCGAGCTTCAAGTCATGGTAAGCGGCGATCGCGATATAGCGGCCGGTATTTTCCTTGAGCGGATCGACGACCGCGGCCCGGCGGGTGCGCTCGCATCCGAGTATATAGGTCTTGCACTTTCCGCGGTTGAGTTCTCGAAAGAACATCACGGGCCTCCTTATGCGATACAGTCCACCTCGCACGGGATTATCGCGTTTGCAGTTGACCAGGACTTCACCCACATATAACTATTTAGTCGTGAAAGCAAGAAACGATAGGGTGCGGAAACTCCCGCGCACGATGAGCCCCGAAGCGCTGGCAATGATAGCGGTGCGCTTTCGAGCCATGGGCGAGCCTCTGCGCCTGCGTATCTTGCAGGAGCTCGAAGCCGGTGAACGGAGTGTGTCGACGCTTGCGCAAAGCGTGGCCTCGACGCAGCCCAACGTCAGCAAGCATCTGAGGGTTCTGCAGGATGCCGGGTTGGTCGAGCGGCGCCAGCAGGGGACCAGTGCGTATTATTCGATCGCCGACGAGATGGTTTTCGAGCTCTGCGAAATGATCTGTACCAGGCTGCGCGACCGCCTCGAAGCGCAGGTGGGAGCGCTGAACGCGCGGATGCGCGCGTAACCGCCCCGACCCAGACAGGCGAGACTTCGAAGCCGTTTCAGGTCATCGGTGGTTGGCGCGGCGGTGCAATACGGCGCCCGCGCGCTGGAGATCGCCACCATCATCAAGCTGACCCGCGCGCTTTGGATCGTACCCGTGACCCTCGGAGCTGGAATGGTTTGGAATCGAGGCGACAACGATCGAAAAGTCACTTTCACCGGCCGCCTTGGCAATTCCCATGGCGGGGCGTTTCTGCTGGGAACCTATACGTTCAATTTTTTTCTCAAAAGTGCGTATATCGGGCAGAAGAAGTCCGACATGCTTGGTGTAGTCCCCTGCGGCGGATGATCGTCTCGAATTCATCACGGTAACGGTCGCGAACTGAGGGGGAGCATTCGCGGGCTTAGTCCGATGACGCGCTGCCTTGCGACGTGATCGTTACCAGCAACCGCGGAGGCTCGTTTAGCGGCACCACGGCAAAGCTGCTCACTGGCACTGTGTTTACCGTGATGGTCGTGCCTTGCGCGTCGCTGTCGATGTCGCAGTCCTTAAAGATCGAGCGATCGAATACCACGTGATGCTGGATGCCCGCGTCAGGCGCGACGTTCCTCAGCAGCACCTTCACCGTCGAGTAGCCCGGGCCGTTTTCGATGTGCTGCTCATACTTCGTCACCGGTTTCGAGAGATCGAGGATAACCGACATGGGCGGGTTCGAGGAGGACAATCGAATGGTGCGAAGCGTCGCCTGGCCTGCGGGCTCGGCGGCCGCGAGCTGCCTGGCGGGCTTCGCGGACGACATCGCGCCGAGGTTCGGAAGATCATCCTCGCCATATGCGCTGTTGGCGCCGCCCAGATCGGGCCCCGTGTCCTTCTGCCGCACGAGGATATTATCGCCGGTATCGCTGACGGTTTCGCCGTAGCCATTTTCCGCGAGCACTAGCTTGAGCGGATCTTCCTCGGTGTCGACCGGTTGCGCGAGCTTCTTCAGCTCATCGTGCGCCTTCTGTGCGTAGGGCGTGTCGGGATAATGCTGCACCATCGCGGCGAACGCCTGCGCCGCCGAGTAGCGCTTGCCTTCTTTTTCCAGCGCGGCGCCCAGTTCCCATAGCGCTTCGGGCGCAACCGGCGTGTCCGGGTATTTTTGCATCAACTCGGCGAGGCGCGATTCCGCGGCGCGGAAGTTGGCGCGCTTGAAATAGTAATCGCCGACCACCTTCTGATGGCGTGCGAGCACTTCGCGGCATATCTCGGATTTTTCTTTGGCCAGCTCCGCGAATTCGCTCTCGGGAAAGCGCTGCTCGATCGCCTTGAAGCGCGCGAGCGCCGCCTCGGTCTTGTTCTGATCCTGATCCTCGCGTCCAACCTGATCGAAGTAGCTCATCGCGATGTAGTAGCTCGCGAGCTGAAGATTCTTGCTGGTGGGATGCATACGTTGAAAATCGTCGAGCGCGGCAATCGCTTGCGAGTAGTCCTGGTTCTTGTAATACGCGAGCCCGATCTTCATCTCGGACTCTTCGGCATACGGACTGAACGGAAATTTATCGACGACGTACTGATAGTTTTCGATCGCGGCGGCGTATTCCTTATTCGTGAAATTCAGCTGCGCCTGCTGATAGTAATCTTCGCCGGAGGGAGGCTTCTTGACCGCGCAGGCCGACAGCAGGACACACAACGCGAGGGCCATCGGGAAAAGTGAATAACGTGTCATCACAGAAGTCGTAGCCACGTTAAACGGTCGCAGGGCGGAGCGCAAGGCAGCGCGATTTCAGCAGTATCTGCGCGATTATTTGGCGGTTGCTTTGCTAAATGAAGCGAAATAGACCGGCTTTCCTTGCGCGATGTATTTGCGCGCGAAGCCGGTACTCTTCGCTCCGGGAGGCTCCTTCGCGATGCGTCGGAAGCCGCCCGCGTCGAGCATCGCGAAGATTTCCTCGGCCCACTCCTTCACGTCCGAGGCGGCATAGACCGCGCCGTCGGGCGCGAGTGTGCGCGCGAGGCCGCGCACGAAGACGGGGCTCACCATACGATGCTTGAGGTGGCGCTCCTTCGGCCAGGGATCGGGATAATAAATGTGAAACGCCGCGACGCTCGCATCCGGCAGCATCAGATTGACCAGCGGGCGCGCGTCCATCCTCGCGACGCGTACATTGGGCAGCTCAGCGCGCGCGCATCGCACCGCGAGGAGTTGTCCGACGACATTCGACAATTCGATTGCGAGGAAATTTCTTTCGGGATGCGCACTCGCATACTCGATGATGAAGTCGCCCTTGCCTGCGCCGATCTCGATTTCCAGCGGCGCGCGTCGCGCGAAGATCGCGTCGGGTTCGATAGCGAAGCAGGCGACCTCCTGCGAGAGCATGACGCGAGAGGCGGCCGCGCGCGCCGAATCGTCGCGCCACATCCGCGAGGCTTTCCGAAGTCGTGACATGACCGTCCAGTATTTTCCCACGCGAGGCGCATTGAAAGGGTCGGGCGGCCCGCGATGCAAGCAATTTCCCGCGCCTCGTTCTAACTTATGGACCATCTCGCGATGATTCGTCGAATCCTGTTCATTTTGGCCGCGATGCTGGTGATCTCGAAACCGGCGTCGGCGGATACGTTCGTCATCCGCAATGTCCGCATTTTCGATGGCGCGAAGATCATCGATGCCAACAGCGTCGCGGTCGCCGACGGAAAAATCGTCGCGGTCGGCAACGATGTCGCAGCGCCATCAAACGCGCAGGTGATCGACGGCCGCGGCGACACGATTCTGCCCGGGCTCATCGATGCGCATGTGCACGCATGGAATCGCGATGTTCTAAAAATGGGACTGATGATGGGCGTCACCACCGAACTCGACATGTACATGCACTGGGAAGACGCGGTGAAGTGGAAAGCCGAGGAGGCGAAGGGCGCGTTCGACATCGCAGATTTTCGCACCGCCGGGACCGCGATCGCGGTCGCCGGAGGTCACGGCACCGAATCGACGTTGCCGCCAATGATCCCGATCAAAGAGCCTGCGGACGCGCAGGCGCTCGTCGATGAGCGGATCGCGCACGGCTCCGACTACATCAAGGTATTCTTCGATAACGGCCCGCGTTTCGCCGCGATGTCGAAAGAGACGCTCGCAGCAATCGTCACGGCCGCACACGCGCGCCACAAGATGGTGATCGTCCATGGCGGCGGAACTTCGTTGCATCGCTTCCTCGACGTGATCAATTCGGGTTCCGACGGTTTCGCGCATTTGCCCATCGCGAAGCTCCCGGAGAGCGCGGTAAGCGACGCGCTGACGACGCATCACATCTTTGCGATCACCACGCTCGGCTTCAGTGATTTCTTTCTGAGCACCGGCCATCTCTGGTCGAAGTTGCCCGACGATCCCTACCTG
>DATGKG010000566.1:0-10486 GCA_035294805.1 Binataceae bacterium (SeqCode)
GGCCGAGCTGGAGAAGATGATCCGCGAGCTGCAGCCTGCCATCATCATCAACGATCGGCTGCCCGGATGCGGCGATTACGTCACGCCCGAGCAGGCGATTCCCGCGACGCCTCCCAAAGGCCCGTGGGAAACCTGCATGACGATTAACGAAAGCTGGGGCTACAACCCGTCGGACCGCGCGCTCAAATCGCCGCGCTATATGCTCCATGCGCTATGCGAGGTCGCGGGCAAAGGCGGGAACCTGCTGCTCAACATCAGCCCGATGGGCGACGGCGCGATACCGCCCGAGCAGATCGAGCGGCTCGACATTTTCGCCGACTGGATGTCGCGCCATCGTGAGAGTATCGCCGGAACCACCGCCGGCCTGGAGCCATGGCAATTCTATGGACCTTCGACGCGGCGCGGCGATCGCGTCTATCTGCATCTCTTGATGCGTCCGTATGAGTCGGTATCGGTGCGCGGCGTGCATGTGAAGCGCGTTACCGCGGTGACGGCGCTCGGCACCGGCGCGAAGCTGGATTTCACCTCGCAGGTCTCCGCGGTCGATATGATGTTCAACCGCGACCCCGTTGGAGAACTCATCATCAAGGTGCCGGAGAGCGCGCTTGATCCATATGCGACCGTGATCGCGGTAGATTTCTGAAGCCTGCTAGTATCTATCAGCAGTTCTCGCAGCTTTTCTCGTCTCGGGTGATTTTCTATGAAGGCATTTCTGATTCCGCTGACCGTTGCGACCAGCGAGGCTCGCATTTACGTCAATCCAGACCACATCGTTTTTATTCGCGAGGTGAACAACGGTACCCAATTGGTGACCACGGTAATCAATGAGGGCGCCGTGATGCCGATCGTGAAAGAGAAACCGGAGGAGGTCTATCTCCTGTGTCGGCTGGCGCGGACGGAGGAGGAGGCTGAACCGTAGGCGTGACTTGGAGCTTCATAGTATGCTATACATCGTTGTGTCGCAATGAAGCTATAGAGGGCGTGGGGAGACGCCAAGGCATTAAAGGAGGAGATATCAATGTCCGAGGGCACAATCGAAACGATGCTGAGTCGCATCGAGCATCTGGAGCGGTCCAATCGTGTGATGAAGTTTATCGCGATTGGCGCGATTCTCGTCGCGGTCGCGTTCAATGCGCTTCCCGCGATGGCTTTGTTTCCGCATGGTCCGAAGCGCGTCGACGCGGAAAGCTTCAACCTCATATCGCCAAAAGGCGTGCTGCTCGCGGAACTCACGCAAGGTCCCAATGGCGGCTATCTGGCGTTCTTCGATGCCAGCGGCAAGGCGGAGATGCTGGTCGGGACCAGCGCGACCTCCGGCGACAAAACCATCGGAGTGGCGACCTACGATGGCAACGCGCTGATGCCGGGGCTCGGCAAGGCGCGCCAGGTCTGGGCGCAAAACTCAACTAGCATCGGTAACTCGATCTTCGATCCGAATGGAAATCCTAGAGTCTCGAACATAACCCTCGCTGACGGAAGCAACGGTGGCAGCTTCTTTTACGATGGGAACGTGACGTTGCGCGCCGGCATCGGTTTGGGAAGTGCTGGGCCGGGTGCGTTCTTTGACGATTCGAGCGGCGTCGCGCGTCTTACTCAAGGAGTCAGCGCGAACGATTCCGCAGTCTCCTTCGCCATGTACAACACCGGCGCAACGATACCCCTGTTCGATCTTTCGGCTTTGAATGACGGCTCCGCGACCACCTTTCAGATCGCGGATCATAACAACCACGCGCGCGTGACCGAGGGCTTCAGCACGGTCAGTGGGGAAATAATCCAACTCCACGATGTGAACCAGGCGGAGACCTTCCGCGCTCCCTGCACCGGCGCGGCCTGCCCCTAGGACTATTTGCTCACGGTGAACGACCACAAATACGGGTGGTCGTTCACCGTCGCACTCACCTCATATGTCGCACCGCGCGTGAGCGGCTTGCGCGGCACGATGACGACCTCGCTATAGAAGTGCATCCGATCGCGCGCGCGCTTCTGCGCCTCGGGATTCGGATTCGTGTAGTTCGTCGCATCGAAGCCGCACACATCGACCGGCTCTGAATTCATCTTCAGCGCATATGCGGAAAGCTTCGCATCGATATTCGTACCGAGTTGGATGGTGACTGGAAGTCCTACCGGCATTAGGTAGCCGGGACATGATGTGCTCGGGTCGGGCCACTCGCTTTGGAGGTCGATCAGCGCGATGGGAAATTTCGCCGGCGGAAATAAAATCGGATGCTCATAGGCGACTGGCGATGCAGACGCCGGTTTCATCGATTCGTAGGCGTTGAATGCTGCTGCGCAGGCGCGCTCGTGGCAGAATTCGCCGAAGCCCACCTTGTGAAGTTCAGGCGACAGCACCGATGGCCGATGAAACGGCGCCGACAGCCACACGTTGAGGAACATCAACGGAGAAGTCGTCGCCGGCGCGGGCGCAGTGGGCAAATACCAGTACGGCATCACCTCGCTCTGGCTGGCAGCGGACTTTCCCTCGGACGTGTATCCGGGCTTGTCCGGCTCCTCAGTATGGAGAGCGTCGGTGACCATGGTGCGGACAGGATAATTGGTCACGATGTATTGCGCATGTTTCGCATCGCCGTCGCTCAGCGTCGGATCTTCGGTCACCGGCGGAAGCTCGACCGATGCGCGATCGCGGTTGAGTTCCGTCAGCCATTGCGTAGCGCCGGCCGGTGCGACGACGCCGGGGCCGTCGGGAAAAGCCGTCTCGGCGCGACGCTGAAACTCGCGCGCGTTCGCCGCAGTCACCGCCTTCGCTGCGGCCGCCGCGGCATTCTTGGTGGCATCGGCCAACTGCTGCTGCTTGATGTTGCGCTCGTAGTCCTCGCGGCTTTCGCTGTCCGGTTTGACCGCGCGCGCATAGCCGGCACGCAGTGCCGCTTCGAATTCTCCCGCGCGCGACAACTTCGATGATGCCGGCGTAGCTGATGCGGCCGCCTCCTCATGCGGTGGCGGTGCGGCTTTCGTGCTCGCGACGGTGAATGTCCATTGATACGCGTGATCATTTATGGTCGCGGTTACGGAATACCGTCCCGGCGACAGCGGATAGCGCGGGATGATCATCGCGGCGCCGAGTTCATGTAGGATCGAACGACCGCGTTCCTGCTCCGCGCTCACCGGATTCTGATACGTATCCGCATCAACGCCGCATGCTTCCACGCCGTGGCCGTCGCGGGTGATTTGATATTCGGAAAGTCTCGCATCGACCGGCGCGCCGAGTGCGATCGTCGCCGGAAGTCCGGCCGGCGCGGAAAAACCCGCGCACGCAGTCAACGGTGAGGGCCATTCGCCTTCGAGCGAACTCAGCGTGGTTATGGACTTATCGGCGGGAAATTCGATTGGCGCAGGCAGTGGCGATGCACCATTGGACGGCGTCGCGCCCGAACCCAAATCGAGTGCGGCAACGCAGTATTGCTTCTCGCAAAATTCGCCGTAGCCGACGCGATGCAGCCGCGGATTCAGAATCCATAGCCGATGGAAAGGGCCGGCCATCCATTCGTCGAGCGCCCACGTCGGCGACGGCGGCGTCGCGTAGCCCCAGAGTTGATTCACGTCGCTCTTCGCGCCGGCATCGCTGCCCTCGGGCGTGAACCACGCGTTGCCCTTCGTTTCGTCGTGCATCTCCGCGCCGAGCAGATGACCGCCCGATACTTTATCTTCATAATTCTTGACGATGTAGGTCGCGTGCTTGCGGTCGCCGTCGCTGAGGCGCGGATCCTCGGCCACCGGCGGCAACTTCACCCCCGCGCGATATTCATTGATCCCGTCTAGCCACGCCGGCGGTTCCGATGCGACAGCGGCGGCAATCGGCGCGATGACACCCGGGGAGGCGGCCGGCTTCACCGACGACGTCGATGCGAGCTGCTCGAGGTTTTCCCAATTGCTGACGAAGTTGACGGCGAGATATCCGGCCGCCACCAGCACCATCAACCCGAGCGCACCGCCCACATAGCGCATGAGACGCGATGCGGCCTGCGGGCCAGCCACCATCGCGAATCGCGCGGCGCCGAAGCGCAACTCGTCGCCCGCGCGCAGCGGCTCCTCGCGCATGATGCGCTGGCCGTTGAGGAAGGTGCCGTTGGTGGATTCGAGATCGCGGATGAAGTACCCGCGCCGCGTATAGCGGATGATCGCATGGCGTGCGGCCACACTCTTGTGCGCGAGTATCAGGTCATTGCCGGCAGCGCTGCCGATCCGAACGCGCCGTCCGCTGATGCGATGCTCGATCGAGGCAAACGCGTTCATTCCGGCCAGCTTTGGGCCGGTCGAATGCCTTAGTTCCCTACCGATTTCCCCCTTCGGCTTGTCCACTGGCTGCCTTAGCCGCGACTCCGAATGACCACTTGTAGTCAGAGCCATTCACCGTGACAAGTGCGTCATATCGCGCGCCCGGTTCGAGCGGCTGGCGCGGCACGATTACGACTGCGCCCTGGCTGCGAAGGCCGCTGACCACGCGCCGGCGATCGTCTTCAACCGGATTGCGATAGCTGTTGGCGTCGAACCCGCACGCGGCCAGCTCGGCGCCATCCTCGCGCGAGAACGAAAATGAATCCAGCTCAGCGTCCACCATCGGTCCGAGTTGCACCGTGATCGGCAATCCGACCGGAAACGCGTAACCGTCGCATCCGCTGACGGGCGTGGGCCATTCGGTATCAAGCGCGGCCATGTCGACAGGAACCGTTCCGCCATCGGGAGGATATAAAATCGGATGCGCGAGCGGCTCGGCCACACTCGGCAAGGGATCCGAGCCGCCCAGCACGTTGAGCAGCGCGACACAGCTATGCTCATCGCAAGCGGAGCCGAAGCCGACATCGTGGAGCAGGGGACTTAAGAGCGACAACCGATGAAACGGGCCGGCCATCCATCCGTCGAGCGCCCAGCCCTCCGGGTCGGGAGCCCTGCCGCGCGTCGATCCGCGCCCGCCGACATTGCTGGTGCGGGCAGCCTCGGCGCCTTCGGGCGTGTAATAGGGCCGCGAGGGATCCTCGGTATGCGCTTCGGCGCCGAGCCCGCCGGTTGCCAACTCGGGCGCAAAATTCTTCAAGATGTAAGTTGCGTGCTTGCGGTCGCCGTCGCTTAGGCGCGAATCGCTGTTGACCGGCGTCAGCCCGACCGCCGCGCGGAACTCATTGAGATGTTTAAGCCACGCGGGAGAGGAATTGTCCGGCGCTTCAGCCGCCGGCGATTGGACCGGGGTTGGCGGCGCGGATTCCGGCGTCACGTGCTCCGCGAGGACCGGCGCAGCCGCCGATGGATTCGCGCTCGGCGCGATCGCCGCGGGCTTTGGCGCACTTTCGCGGCCCACATCGAGCACGTACCGCGTGAGGAGAAACCCCGCCAGCGCGAACAGCACGATACCGGCCGCCGCGGCGATCGTCCGCTCGATCGAGCGAGACTTTCGGCTTACAAGAGCCGCCGATGCGCCCGCGATCATGGTAAATTTCGTGGCGCCGAAACCGATCTCGTCGCCAGGCTTGATCGCAACCGGCTGCCGGATGCGCTTACCGTTGACGAAAGTTCCATTGGTCGATTGCAGATCGGCAATCGTATAGCCGCCCGCGTGATAGCCGAGAATCGCGTGCCGGCGTGACACCGTCGGGTGAACGATCACCAGATCATTTTCGCGATCGCTGCCGACCGCGGTATCGAGCACCCCGAGCGGATGCTCGCGCGGCGACAGCTCGCCCAGGGCCACCAGCCGCGGACCACGTTGCGCGTTTGACTCCGGACTCATCGTGACGCGGAGCGCGAATCCTCCGGCGCGATCGCAAACGACCAACTGTATTCCTTGTCGTTCACGATCACGGTCGCGCGATAGTTTCCTGCCTCGAGCGGATGGCGCGGGATCACCACCACGCCGCTGAAAGCTTTCAGGGTGCCGACCACCGCCGCCATCTGCGAGCGCCTCTCGTTGCGATAGTTGTAGGCGTCATAGCCGCATGCCTCGATCGGCGCGGCGCGCGAATCTTTCTTCACGATGGAATATGAAACCAGCTTCGCGCCGGCGAACGCGCCGATCTCGAATGTGATCGGCAGACCGACCGGATACGCATAGCCGGGACAGGCGTCGAGCGGGTTGGGATCCTCATGCCGCAATTCATTGAGCGACAAGGTCGAGTTGGCGGGCGGAAATTCGAGCGCGACCTGCTTGTCGGGATCGACCGGCTCGCGCGCGATTCCATCCTCAACGTCGACGATCTGCGCACACAATCCTTCTTCGCAAGAATAGCCGTACCCCATGCGTTGCAATGCGGGATTCAAAAGCAGCATCCGATGATACGGCCCTTGCACCCATCTATCGATCGCCGCGTCGGGCGATTGATGCCGGCCCAGCTCGAAATCGACTTCGCAATGCGGCGCGATACTGTGTCCGCGGCTGGTGTATGCCGCCCGCTTCGAAGATTCGCTGCTGATATCCGCGGCGCCGGCGCTGCCGTCCTGCACCGCCCGCGCGAAGTTTTTGATCAGATATATGGCGTGATTTTGTGCACCCTCGCTCAGTTCCGGATCGTTCGCGATCGGCGGCAACTGCTCCATCCCGCGATACATGTTGATGCGCGCAAGCCACGGCGGCGTCGGCGCCGCGGCGTATGCGCGTCCAGCGATCGCTGTCAGCATTGCGAGTGAAGCGAGCAGCTTACGCATCAGAGGTTCCAATACTGGCCGACGCCCCTGCGCGCGCGCTCGATGATTGGCGCGACACGATCGCTGCGCAGCATCTCGAATGGCTCGTCGGGCTCGCGCCCCATCTCGTCGATCACCGCGGCGCCGGAGTTCGCGATCGCGTCGAGGTCGTAGCCGCCCTCCAGCGCGGCGACGATTTTGCCATCGCAACATTCGGCCGCGAGCCGTTTGATGCGCCGCATCATCTGCGCGAAGCCGGCCTCCGTCACCTGCATCGCGCCGAGCGGGTCGCGCCAATGACAATCGAAGCCCGCCGACACCATGATGAACTCGGGCTTGAACGCGCGTCCGATCGGCATGAGTAGTTCGTCGAACACGCGCAGATAATCGGCGTCGCCATACTCGGCGGGCAAGGGCGCGTTGACCGTGTAGCCAAGTCCCTCGCCCGCGCCAACCTCGAGTAGCGAGCCGGTGCCCGGATAATGCGGAAACTGATGCGTTGAAGTATAGAGCACCTCCGCGCTGTCATAGAACATGGCCTGCGTGCCGTTGCCATGGTGGAGGTCCCAATCGACGATCATCACGCGCTTCAAACCCTTGCGGCGCAGTAGCCATTCGCATCCGATGGCGACGTTGTTGAAGAAGCAGAATCCCATCGCGCGGTTGGGCAAGGCATGATGGCCGGGCGGGCGCACCAGCGCGAAGGCATTCTCCGCGGCGCCATCGAGGACCATCTCGACCGCGGTCAGCACCCCACCGGCGGCGAGCAGCGCCGTCGAATACGAGTCGCGCGAGGTATGCGTGTCGGGATCGAAGTCGAAGCGATCGAGCTGCGCGGTGCGCTCGACGACATCTATATACGCGGGGGTGTGGCATAACGCGATTTCGTCGCGGGTGGCCTCGCGCGGCGGGCGAATCTGCAGATGATCGCGCTTGAGGCTCTCGGCCATTTCGATCATCACCTCGATACGCTGCGGACGCTCGGGATGCGAACGGCCCGCGAAATGTTTCGCATACCTGCGGTCGGTAACAATCGCGGTCTTATGCATCGTTGACACCCCGAAAGGCAATCGTGATCATGGGTCTGATGATCGTGGTCCTCGTTCCCCCACTGTAATCTCCCCCAGAGGGGGAGAACTAAAGGAAAGCAGCCATCTTCGGTTAGCCGATTTGAACATATTCGAAATAGTCCTGCTGCTCGCCGTCGCGCTTATCGTAGTCGGTCCGGAGCGGCTGCCGGAAGTTCTGCAAACGGTCGGCAAAATCCTGCGCGAACTGCGCTCGGCCAGCAATACCGTGCTGCGCGAGTTGAGCGAGGTCACCGAGGAGCCGCGCCGCGCGATGCGCGAACTCGATCCATTTCAAACCGGCGACCCCAAAACCGCGAAGCCGGAAAATCACAAACCTGCCGATCCCGCGCAGAAGCCGTAACTCCCGTACCCAGCAGGTTTAGTGACGCCCGACGACATCGCACCGATTCCTCCGCCGCTCGTGCCGGAACCGCTCGATCCGCTTCCCACGGTTGAGCCGGCCGCCGAGGGGTTGCGGATGCCGATCATGGAGCATTTGCGTGAGCTGCGCGTGCGGCTCATCCGCGCCGTAATCGCGCTGACCGTCGGCTTCATCATCGCGTATTTCTTTGCCGATCAGCTGTTCGCCGCACTGACGTTGCCGATACGGGAAGTCTCACACGGCAAGCTTCTCTTGATCGGCACGGGAGTGGGCGAGGCGTTTTTCACGAAAATCAAAGTGTCGCTGGTGGCCGGGCTGTTCATCGCGAGCCCGGCGGTTTTTTATGAAATCTGGAGGTTCATCGCGCCGGGGCTGTATCAGAGCGAGCGCAGGATGGCGTTTCCGTTCATCGTCTTCGCGACCATCTTTTTCGCCTCGGGCGGATATTTCTGCTGGGCGGTGGTGTTCAAGGTCGGCTACGCATTTTTCCTGGAGCAGTATTCGAGCATCGGCGTGCAGCCCACCATTCGCATCAGCGAATACCTCGCGTTCTCGGCCAAGCTGATGCTCGCGTTCGCGATCACCTTCGAAATGCCGATCTTCGCGTTTTTCCTGACCCGGCTCGGCCTCATCGACCACAAGATGATGATCAAGCAGTTCCGCTATGCGATCCTGATCATCTTCGTGATTTCGGCTGCGCTGACCCCGCCCGATATGGTGTCGCAGTTCCTGCTCGCGATTCCGCTGCTCGCGCTATACGTCGTCAGCGTCGGCGTATCGTATGTGTTCCGCGGTAAGGCGGAACCCGCCACTGTGGCTGAAAATCCTGCTGCCTGATATGGCGATTCTCGAATACCAACCGAAAGCGATTGGCGGTCCGGGAAGTCCGCCGCGATGGACGCGCAGCGCGAAAGACATCGTGGGGACCGCGTACGCGACCGCCAGCCGCATCTGGTACACCGCATCTGCGGGCGTGATTAACGAAATCTATTTTCCCACCATCGATCTGCCGCAGGTGCGCGACCTGCAATTCCTCGTCAGCGACGGTGAAAGTTTTTTCCACGAGGAGCGGCGCGATATGCTCAGCCACACCGAGTATCTCGCCGACTACGGACTGGGCGTGCGGATCACCTCGCGCGATCGCGACGGCCGCTATCGCTTCGTCAAGGAGATAATCGCCGACCCGCATCAGCCATGCCTGCTCATCGACGCGCGGCTGGAAGCCGACGATCCCGCGTTCCTCGCGAAGCTGCATCTTTATGTGCTGCTCGCGCCGCATCTAGGCGTCGGCGGATGGGGCAACAACGGCAACGCGGGATTGATCGTCGGCCATGAATTCCTGACCGCCAACAAGAATGGCACTTGGCTGGCTCTGGGAGCGAGCGTGCCGTTCGTCGCGCGATCGTGCGGATACGTAGGCAGCACCGACGGATGGCAGGACCTCAACACAAACTACAAACTCGACCATCAATTCGCCGCGGCCGAGGACGGCAACATCGCGCTGACCGGTGAATTCGATCTGAGCAAAACGCGTTCGTTCACGCTCGGATTGTCGTTCGGCCGTTCGCTGCATCGCGCGACGACGACACTGTTTCAGGCGTTGGGCACGCCCTTTCAGGAGAACCGCACGAGATTTCTCGAGCAGTGGCATCGCGCATCGGCGCATTTGCTCCCATTGGAGAAATTTTCGGGCGACAGCGGATGCCTCTATCGGCGCGGCCGCGAGTTGCTGTTCGCGCACGAGGACAAGACCTACCCGGGCGCGATGATCGCCTCGCTCAGCATCCCGTGGGGCGAAATCAAGGGCGACGAGCAGCTTGGCGGATATCATCTGGTGTGGACGCGCGATCTGGTCAACAGCGCGACCGGGCTGTTGGCCGCGGGCGATCAGACCACCGCGCTGCGTGCGCTGGTTTATATCGCGTGCTCACAACAACTCGATGGCGGCTTTCCGCAGAATTTCTGGATCGACGGGACCGCATACTGGACCGGCGTCCAGCTCGACGAGATCGCGTTTCCGATCATGCTGGCGTGGCGGCTGCATCAGGCGGGTGCGCTGGAAAATTTCGATCCGTGGCCGATGGTGCGGGCCGCCGCGATTTATCTGATGACGAAGGGGCCGGTCACGCCGCAGGATCGGTGGGAGGAGAATTCCGGCTACTCGCCCTCGACGCTGGCGGCCAATATCGCCGCGCTGATTTGTGCGGCCGAACTCGCGCGCGATTGCGATCATCCCAACTCGGCCCGCTACTTCGAGGAGTACGCCGATTTCCTCGAATGCCATCTCGAGGAATGGACGGTGACCAATCAAGGCACCATCGTTCCGGCGATCAAACGCCACTACGTCCGCATCAACCCCGTCGATCCTAACGACCCGCAAGCCAACGAGGATCCCGATGCGGGA
>DATGKG010000567.1:0-4329 GCA_035294805.1 Binataceae bacterium (SeqCode)
CCGCGCAATTCAGCGCGACAAACGGAGCACCCTCGGCCGCGCCGCATTCGTGAATCGCGCGGGCGACCAGCTCCTTGCCGGTGCCGCTCTCGCCGACGATCAGCACGGTGCCGCGCGTCTGGCCGGCGGATTCGATGCGCCGATAGAGCGCGCGCATCGGCAGGCTCGCTCCAATGAGACCGTGAAACTGGCTGCGTTCCTCAGGCGGAATCTTCGCCGCCTCGCGCTCAACTTCGGAGAGGCGCACGCCCTGCTCCGCCGACCAGTAGCGGAAGTACGTCTCGCCCAGCAGCGTCATGCGCACGTAGTTGAGCTTTTCGAAGGCGCGATAAATGTTGGGGTCGAAGGAACCGGAGTCGGCAAAGATGCGCATGCCCATCGTCCAGTAAAGATGGACCAGTGCGACTTCCTCGAATGGCACTTCGCGCTGCGCCAGCGCGACGCCGAGGCGGCGCACTTCGGAAGCATAGTCGTCGATGCGATTGTCCAACAGCGATCGCGTACTCTTGAGCAGCGAGATGCCAAATAATTGCTGGAATTCTGCCTCGGTCAGCGAGCGTCGCGCGGGATACTGCATTTTGTAGAGCTGAAACCAGTTCGCGACCAAATCCATGATGCGCGGCGAAACAGTCTGCAGCAGCGGACGCAGATCGGAAAGATCCTGTTCGGAAAGAAACGAAATTATGGCCAGCGCGTTGCTTTCTGGCCGCGACTGCGAATCGCGAAATTGTTTGACGGCGAGCGAGGAAGTGGTTGCCATGTGTCGCACCGTTCGGGTCCTTCACGCGGTCGAGCTACAATGCGAGACCCCTTTAAACATAACCTGAGCTAGACGAGTTTATCAAGTCATGATGTAGCAATATCCGCCTGATTGATACATTCGGATATTTACTGCGGAAGCGCCCTCTTTTATTCGATCTAGCGCGTAAATGATTTCGCAAAGTGCGCTTTACTGCAAGAACGGCAAAGGCTCCCCGGCGCATCCCACCGAGGAGCCCTCGTCATGTTTCATACCTAGACGCTAGATGTTGTCGACAATCGCCTTGCCGAACTCCGAACACTTCAGCAGCTTCGCGCCGGTCATCAGCCGCTCGAAATCGTAGGTCACGGTCTTGTTTGCGATGGTTTTGCTCATGCCGCGGACGATCGCATCGGCGACCTCCTGCCATCCCATATGCTCGAACATCAGGATGCCCGACAGAATCACCGAACCCGGGTTGACCTTGTCCTGATCGGCGTACTTCGGCGCGGTGCCGTGGGTCGCCTCGAAGATCGCGTGCCCCGTGATGTAGTTGATGTTGGCGCCCGGCGCGATGCCGATGCCGCCGACCTGCGCCGCGAGCGCATCCGAAAGATAGTCGCCATTGAGGTTCATCGTCGCGATGACGTCAAACTCATCGGGCCGCGTCAGCACCTGCTGCAGCGTGATGTCGGCGATGCTGTCTTTGACCAGCATCTGTCCGGCGGGCGGCTTGCCGCCGCAGTCGTCCCATCCGATCGCGCGTCCCTTGTACTCGCGCTTAACCAGCTCGTAGCCCCAGTCGCGAAACGCGCCTTCGGTGTACTTCATGATATTGCCCTTGTGGACCATGTTAACGCTCTTGCGCTTGTGCTTGATCGCATAGTCCAGGGCGGCGCGGATAAGGCGCTCAGAACCCTCGCGCGAGACCGGCTTGATGCCGATGCCCGAGGTCTCCGGAAAACGGATCGTTTTCACATTCAGTTCCTGTTGCAGGAACTTGATCAACTTTTTCGCTTCGGGAGATTCGGCCGCCCATTCGATTCCCGCATAGATGTCTTCGGTATTCTCGCGGAAGATCACCATGTCGACTTTTTCGGGGTGCTTGACCGGGCTCGGCACGCCTTCGAAGTAGCGCACCGGCCGCAGGCATACGTAGAGATCGAGAAGCTGGCGCAATGCCACGTTGAGCGAGCGGATGCCGCCACCGACCGGCGTCGTGAGCGGACCCTTGATGCCGATCAGATAGTCGCGAAAGGCGTCGACGGTGTCCTCGGGCAGCCACGTGTTAAACTGATTGTAGGCTTTCTCGCCCGCGTAAACTTCCATCCACACGATCCGGCGCTTGCCGCCGTAAACCTTCTTGACCGCGTTGTCGAACACATACTGCGAGGCCTTCCAGATGTCGCGCCCGGTGCCGTCGCCCTCGATAAACGGGATGATCGGCTTGTCCGATACCTGCGGCACGCCGTCTTTGCCTTGAGTAATCTTGTCGCCCTCGCTCGGGACCTTGATCGTCTTGTACGCCATCGTCGCTTGTCACCCTGTGCTTTGATCGATTTGCCACGCCCCAGAAGTTCGCCCGGAATCGATGCGCGGATTATTCGTCATCATATAGCAACCGGAAATTCAGGGAAGAGCTTCGCCGCTGCGAGCTAATCGTTAATCCCCACCTGCGCGAACGCGTGGCGCGATTCGTTCCAGTAGTAATAGCGATTGGACTGGTCATGGCGGAAGTAGTCGATCGCGTCATGCTTCACAATGATGTAGCGCGGCTCGTCCTCCGCGCAGTCGAGTCCCCGCGCGCACGCGGTGGGATACCTGTCCGGTGCGACGCGCTTGATGCCCATGGCCGGCAGCTTCGACACATCGGGAAACTCGTCGAGCTTCTGCGCGGCGTCGCGCGCGGCTAGTTTCACGAACAGCGCGAAGGCTTTGCCGTCGCCACGCACCATCAGCCTCGCCTCGTCGGGCTTGCCATCGCCATCGAAGTCGCCGGTCACGACCAGATAGCGCGCGGGATTTTCCTCGCGCCATTTCTGATCGTCCGCGCTGCCCAAATCCGCAGCCGTCGGAGGCCGCCATGATTGCGATAGCTGCGCGCCATTTTGCGCCGCGAGCGACCACATCGCGAGAACGATCGTCAGGCAGAGTGACATAACGCGCTTCATGACTGCGACTCATGATGCGACTGCACGCTCGCGCGCGCAACGATCCGGCGTCGCCACGGTTTGCGGAGCGCGCGCCATCGCTAGTAGATTCGCCTGTAATTCGAAACTCGAATCGGAGCCACCGATGGATTTCAGCTACACGCCGGAGCAAGAAGCATTTCGCGCCAAAGTGCGCGGTTTTCTGGAAAGCGCTTCCGCCGAAATTTTCGGAACAGGCGAGGCGATGGGCGCCTCGACCGCCAGCCTGCTCGATGTGCGCGATGACGATGCATGGAACAAAATGAAGAAATATCATCGCGCTTTGTATGACGCGGGCCTCGTCGCGCTGCACTGGCCGAAGCAATGGGGCGGCGGCGGCGCGGACCTCGTCGAACAATCGATCTATCAGGACGAAGTGCTGCAGAGAGGGCTCCCGCTCTACGGAGCCAATCAGCTCGCCATCGATCGCATCGGCCCGACTATAATGCTGATGGGCACCGAGGAGCAGAAGAAAAAATATCTGAAGCCGATGCTGACCGGCGACGAAATCTGGTGCCAGGGATATTCCGAGCCTAACGCCGGCTCCGACCTCGCGGGCTTGCAGACACGCGCCGTGCTCGAGGGTGATTCGTTCGTCGTCAACGGACAGAAGGTGTGGACCAGCCTCGCTCAGCGCGCGCAATGGCAGGTGCTGCTGGTGCGCACCGATCCGCAAGCGCCGAAGCATAAGGGCATTTCGTACCTGCTATGCGACATGCGCTCGCCGGGCATCACGATTCGTCCGCTGATGCAGATCACCGGCGAGTCCGGTTTCAATGAAGTTTTCTATGACAACGTCCGCGTCCCGAAGGAAAATCTTATCGGCGAGCTGAATGGCGGATGGCAGGTCTCGATCGCCACGCTGATGTTCGAGCGCGTTTCGGGCGGCACGCGCCATCCGATCGAGCGCACCATCGGGGAGCTGATCGATCTTTCGAAGAAGGTGAAGTTCGACGGCACGCCCGCGCATAAGCATCCGTACGTGCGGCAGCGCCTCGCGCAATTCGCCGCCGAGGCGCGATGCCTGCGTCTCAGCCGCTATCGCTCGCTCACCGCTGCGCTCAAAGGCAAGGTGCCGGGAGCAGAAAGCTCATTCGGAAAATTGTTCGCCACCGAACTGAATCTGCGCGTCGCGATGTTCGCCGACGAGCTGCTCGGCGCGCAGGGCCTTGTCGAGGGGGGCTCGAATGGCGCGGTCGAGGGCGGCCGCTGGATGCATCGCACGCTGGCGGCGCGCGGGCTGACGATCGCGGCGGGCTCCAGCGAAATCCAGCACAACATCATCGGCGAGCGCGTGCTGAAATTGCCCAAGGGCTGATGACTTCACGAACGCGTCCGCACGGGGTTGTAGCTCGTATGAACTACATCATCATCGAGTCTCAGCTCGGACGCATTCTGATC
>DATGKG010000568.1:0-2560 GCA_035294805.1 Binataceae bacterium (SeqCode)
AGTTCCGAGCGGCCGGCAGCCGGTGCGAAGCTCGCGGTCGAGGTTCGGAATCGAATAGTTCCGGCGACCGTGGTCACGCGGCCATTTTACAAACGGGCCGGAAAATGACGAGGAGGATTTTCTTACTATGAGATTCATGCCGCATACCGATGACGACGTGCGCTCGATGCTCGATGCGATCGGCGCCGGTAGCATCGAGGATCTCATCGCGCACGTTCCCGCCAACTTGCGCGCCAGCGCGGGCATCGCGCTCGCGCCCGGTATGAGCGAGCAGGACGTCGCGGCGGAAGTCACAGCACTCGCAAATCAGAATCGGGCGGCGGACTTCATCAGCTTCCTCGGCGGCGGCTACTACAACCACTACGTCCCCGCGGTGGTTCGCGCGGTGACCTCGCGCGCGGAATTCGCGACCAGCTATACGCCGTATCAGGCCGAGGCCAGTCAGGGCACGACGCAGGCGATCTTCGAATTTCAAACGCTCATCACGCAGCTCACCGGCCTCGAGGTCGCCAACGCAAGCATGTACGACGGCGCGTCCGCGGCGGCGGAGGCCGTGCTGATGGCGCATCGCATCGCGCCGAAGCGTTCGGTCGTCGCGCTCTCTCGCGCGCTGTGGCCTGACTATCGCGCGACGATTCGCACCTACTTAAGCGCGCTGAAGGAAATCGAAATCATCGAGATTCCCTTCGACGCGACGAGCGGGCAAATCGACCTCGCGGCACTACAAAATGTAGCGAGTGTGAATTTGCTTTGTGTCGTCGCCGGATATCCGAATGCGTTCGGCATCGTCGAGCCGCTCGGCGAGATTGGGCAGCTTGCGCATCAAGCCGGTGCGCTAGCGATCGCGGCGACTGCGGAGGGTCTCGCGCTCGGGTTACTGAAAGCTCCCGGCGATCTGGGAATCGACATCGCGGTCGGCGAGGGTCAAAGCTTCGGACTGCCGCTGCAGTTCGGAGGTCCCGGCCTCGGCTTCATGGCGGCGCGCGCCGCGCATATGCGTCAGATGCCGGGGCGGCTAGTCGGGCAGACGCGCGACGCCGACGGCAATCGCGCCTTCACGCTGACACTCGCGACGCGCGAGCAACACATCCGGCGCGAGCGCGCGACATCCAACATCTGCACCAATCATTCGCTGTGTGCGCTCGCCGCGACGGTCTATCTCTCGCTGATGGGACGGCGCGGGTTGCGCGAGCTGGCGGAGCGCAACGTCGAGCTCGCGCATCGCACGCTCGACGAACTCAACGCGGCGAATATCGCGCCGCGCTTCAACGGACCATTTTTCAACGAATTCGTGGTCAAGATTCCTCGCGTTGCACGCGCTCTGGAAGCGGCTGAGACGCGCGGCATCCTCGCGGGACTTCCGATGGCGACCGATTATCCGGAACTCGGCGACGCGATGCTGATTGCGGTCACTGAGATGAATCGCGCGAGCGACATCGCGCGACTTGGCGAAGTGCTGGCGGGGGCGGTGAGGGAAGCATAAATGGCGACGGCGGGCAGGATCAGATTTATTCCCGAAATCAATTCAATGACTAAACAACGTGATCCGAAAGCGCAGGAGGAATCGAAGCGGGAGGTTGCGTTGATCTTCGAACTCTCGGCGCCCGAACGTCGCGGCGTCGATCTGGCTGCGCGCGATACTGCGCAACCCAGCGGCGCGGAGATTCTCGGCGCGCAACTCTGCCGCGAAGACTTGCCCGGATTTCCGGAAGTGGACGAACCGCGCGTGCTGCGGCACTTTCTGCGGCTCGCGCGCCTGAACTTCGCGCAGGCTCTGCAGTTCTATCCGCTCGGCTCCTGCACGATGAAGTACAATCCGCTGCTCAACGACGAGATGGCGTCGCTGCGCGAATTCGCCACCCTGCATCCGCGCACGCCTGCGCATCTCGCACAGGGCGCGTTCGATCTGATGGCACGCCTTGAAGCGGCACTCGCGGAAATCACCGGCATGGATGCGGTCACGCTGCATCCCGCTGCCGGCGCGCAGGGTGAGCTCACGGGACTGATGATGGTTCGCGCGTATCATCACTCGCGCGGCAATCAGCGTCGCAAGGTGATCATTCCCGACACCGCGCATGGCACGAACCCGGCGAGCTGCACGCTGGCCGGCTTCGAGGTGAAGGTGGCGAGATCGAACAAGCGCGGATTCCTGGAGGCCTCCGAGATCGAGCGCGTGCTCGATGACGACGTCGCAGCGCTGATGGTCACCAATCCCAACACGCTCGGAATCTTCGAGCCGCAGATCCAGGAGATCGCGGCCGCGCTGCACGCGCGCGGCGCCCTGCTCTACCTCGACGGCGCGAACATGAACGCGCTGATGGGAATCGCGAAGCCGGGGCACATGGGCGCGGACATCGTACAGCTCAACCTGCACAAAACTTTTTCCACACCGCATGGCGGCGGCGGTCCCGGCGCGGGACCGGTCGCCGTGAAGCAGCACCTCGAGCGTTTCCTCCCGCATCCCCGGCTACGCAAGACCGCGAGTGGATGGGAGTTCGAAGCGAATCGTCCTGGCTCGATCGGACGGCTGCGATCGTTCCACGGAAATTTCGGGATGCTG
>DATGKG010000569.1:0-15325 GCA_035294805.1 Binataceae bacterium (SeqCode)
TCACGTGTTCGATCCGGGGTACGGCCTCGTCAGCCACCTCAGCTATGTGCCGAGCGATTACCGGAAGCACGCGATGCTGGCTGGCCTGAGCGAGAAGGAGCGGGCGAAGATCGTCGAGCAGACTAAACGCGATTACGAAACGATGTGCAGCGCCGAATTCGATGCGCCCACTCGTAGCCGAAGCTAACGGTCTTCAACACCTGCCGGACGATTGCGCATAAGGTAAGCGGCAAGGACAACGCCGCCGAGCAGCGCGAAAGGCATCAGCGACAGCAGCATCGTGCTCGCGTAATAAGCGGATATGGTGCGGGCACCTGATGCCGCGAAGCACGCAGGACAGGCTGCTGCGATTCCTGGCAGTAGTTGCGCCGCAAACACAATGACGATGGAGATGGCCACCTTCATTGGCCTAGCCCGAAATGATGCCGGTACACGATGTCGGGAATCAGCGTCAGCGCCATGCCGAGGAACAGCAGCGCCGGTACCAGCACCATGAGATAGATGAGCAGATGCTCGTGCTTGAGATGCATGTAGTTGCGCAGCACGAGCGCCGCCTTGATAGCGGCAAACGAAAAGATCGCGATCACCGCAGCGGTACGCGGAATCGGCAGCACGAATATCACCAGGCCGGCGATCAGCAGGAAGACCAGCCACGCCCATATCATCATGTAAAGGGAACTCTCCGCGCGAGTGTCGATTGCTCCCGTGGTCGTCTCACTCATCTGACGTTCTCCTCGAATCGATCAGGTCAGGTACAGCAGCGGAAAAAGGAATATCCAGACCACATCGACAAAGTGCCAATACAAGCCGCCGTATTCGATCCGGCGCCGCAAAAATTCCCACGGCAGCTCGCGAGTGACGGCAATCAACAGCATCAGATTGATTGCGATGCCGGCCATCATGTGCAGCGCATGAAGTCCCGTCATGCCGAAGTAAAACGACCAGAACATCCCGGACGACGGATAGAAACCCTCTCGCATCTCACTGCTGTACTCGAATGTCTTTACACCGAGGAACGCGCAGCCGAGCAGCACGGTCAGCAACAGAAACATTTGCGTGCGGGCGCGATCATTCGCGCGTGCGGAGGCCAGCGCTCTGATCATCGTCATGCTCGAGGTCACCAGTACCAGCGTGTTGAATGCGCCGAACCGCCACTTGACGTGCGCCGCGTCCGCGGAAAATCCGCCGTGCGCGAACTGATAGAGCACGAACGCGGTGATGAGACCGCCGAACACCAGAATCTCCGATGCCAGGAACACCCATATCGCCATCTTTCCCGGCGGGATCTCGCGAAGATGGTCTGTCTCGGCGACTACCGGAATTCTTTCAACACCTGCGCCCATTGTTTCGCCTCGCGTTATCTGGCCGCGCTCGTCGCCGGAATCGCGGGCGGCTGATCCTGTGGCAGCCAATCCTCCGTCAGGTCAGGAACGCTATACTCATACGGATCGCGATAGACGCGCGGCGGGGTCGGGAAATTAAGATGATGCGGCGGCGAGTCGAGCGTCCATTCGAGGGTGTTCGAATGCCACGGATTTTTCTCCGCAACTTTGCCGTGCACCATCGAGTAGAACAGGTTCACGACAAACGGTATCTGCACGAGAAATAGTCCAATCGCGCATACTGTCGCGATCACATGTAGCGACTGTAGCGGCTTGAACATGTCGTATGAGGAAAGCTCGTAAATTCGCCGCGGCTGCCCACCGATACCGACCAGGAACAGCGGGATGAAAACGCCATTGAACAGAAAGAACGAAAACCAGAAGTGAATCTTGCCCCACGTCTCGTTCATCGTGCGACCGAACATCTTGGGAAACCAGAAGTAGAGTCCGGCCATCCCGCCAAAGAACGTCACCGGAAACATCGTGTAATGGAAATGCGCGACGACGAAATACGTACCGTGCATGTAGATGTCAGAGGCCTGTGATCCGAGGAATATCCCGGTGACGCCGCCGATTAGGAAACTTGCCAAGCCGCCAATCGCGAACAGCATCGGCGCGGTGAATCGAATCGAGCTGCGCCACAGAGTCGCGATCATTGCGAATACGATGATTGCGAACGGCACCGAGATCATGATGGTGGTAATGCTGAACGGCGTCGCGAGGCGCGGATCCATGCCGGAAACGAACATGTGATGCGCCCATACGACGAAGCTCAGCAGTCCCACCGCAATGGTGGAGTAGACGATCATCTTGTATCCGAAGATCGGCTTGCGCGCGAAAACCGGCATCACTTCCAACATGATGCCGAAGCCGGGCAGCGCGACGACGTAAACCTCCGGATGCCCAAAAAACCAGAATAGGTGTTCCCACAGCAGCGGGTCGCCGCCTTTGTCGGGCCGGAAGAAACTGGTGCCGAGTCGCCGATCGAGGAGAAGCATGATGGCTGCCGCAATCAGCGGTCCCACCGAAAGCAGAAACACCACCGCCGCGGTGATTTCCATCCACACGAACAGCGGCAGCCGCATCAACGTCATGCCAGGGGCGCGCAGGTTGAGCGCAGTGGTGATGAAGTTCACCCCTCCCATCAGAAAGGCCCCAAACTCCAATGCTGAAGCGAGTATCCAGAGATCCTGACCGAGGTAAACTCCTGTATAAACCGGATTGTCCGACAGCGGCGTGTAGGCCGTCCATCCCGACGCGGCCGGGCCTTCTGGTGCGAACATCGACGCGATGAGAACCGACGACGCGAGCAGCTGCGTCCAAAACGACATCGCATTGAGCCGCGGAAATGCCATGTCATCGGCGCCCACCATCAACGGGATCAGATAGTTGCCGAAGCCGCCGAGCAGGAAAGGCATCGCGACGAAAAACACCATCACGGTGCCGTGCATGGTGACAATCGCATTGTACTGATCGGGACCGATCGGACCCCATCCCGGAACCGAGGTTTCCGGCCACGCGAGTTGCCATCGGATGATGTATGCGGAGAAGCCGCCGATAATCGCCATCACCGCGGATAGCCCCAAGTATTGCTTCGCGATGACTTTGTGGTCTGTCGAAAAGATATAGCGCCGAATGAAGCCGAGTTCGTGCGATGCGTGCGGGTGCGGCTTGATAGCGACGTTCATGCGATCTCCCCTTTTGCTGCTCTTATTGCCCTGCGGAGGAAGAATTGGCCGCGTGAAGGACGTTGTCGTTCATCCACTTCGAGTAGTCTTGCTCGGTCTGGACGACGACCGTTCCCCGCATCGAATAGTGACCGAAACCGCATAGTTCAGAGCACGCGATTTCATAGGTGCCGGCTTTGGTCGCCTCGAACCAGGCCGGAATCGCGCGCCCCGGAACCACGTCCTGTTTCAGTCTGAAGTTGGGAATCCACAAACTATGGATAACGTCCTCAGAATTGAGCGATAGGCGCACGACTTTTCCGAGTGGAACATGGAGTTCATTTTCAACTACCACATCGTCCGCGGTTCCCAGCTTTCCGTCGGGACCGGCATACGTGAACTCCCAATTGAACTGCTTGGCGACGACTTTGATCTCGATGGCGCTGGCCGGCCGGGCGCTCTTTTCGAGTTCCCACGCGCGATGTCCGGCGGAATCGATGCCGAGATCCAGACCCAGAATCACCAGTGCGGGGACCAGTATCCATGCCGCTTCGCGCGGAGTATCGCCGCGGTTGTAGTGCGCCCGGCGCGGCCGTTTGCGCCGCGAGGATAGCGCGAAATAGATCAGCAGACCTTCAGTCAAAAGGAAGAAGAAGCCGACGATATAGAAGACTAGATAGACGACGTGATCGATTTTACCGCCGAAGGTCGAAACACTCTGCGGCATCCAGCCTGCCAGCATCTTAGCCTCTGCCCCAATGTTTTGCGTGCGCCATCTTTCCGGATGATTGAAGAAGCAGCAGACGTGCCAGATTTAGAGACATCGATCAGGGAAGGTTTTTCAGTATGCGATGCGATCGTGATGATTCCGATCGCGCCAAGACTGTGACGAATCGCGTCACAATTCATGATGCCGCAATTAATCAACCGACCGGTCGGTAGGTCTAAAGCTCATCCCCTAATTCACGCCCGCGCGAATTCGCTTCACTTCCGCCGGCCTGTCGTCTCTACTATCGCGTCATTCGCCAACTAGAGTTTTGATGAACACGGCTGGACCTCGGGACGTAATGGGTCATCTTCTTGAAAATGCCCATCACGATGCGCCAGTAGTTCGACCCGGTCGCATCGGGATATTCGTTGGCCGCAATTTCTTTGGCGCGTTCCCACGCCGCTTCATCTTCAAGAGTATGTACTACGTTGACTGGCATGTTCTTTACCTACACAGCGATGGTCGACAATGGAGCAAGCAGCTTGCCATTGCCAAAGATGATCCCGTTCTCCGAAAATGAGCTTCTCCGGCCGGAAGTTTTGAGGCGGGCGCGAATCGCGCCATTGCTCCGAAATCGCTGACGCGAATCGATACATCGAGAGTGCTCACCGCAGCCCGAATCGCCTTAGCCGGAGGTCGGTTGCGTGGCACAGCAATCGCTATCCACTCAGACTCCGCCAGCGTCCACAGGAGAGTTCCATGGCACTCACATTCAAGAAGATTTTATGTCCGATCGATTTCGACGAGAACTCGATCGGTGCGCTGGATGCGGCCGCCGCCATCGCGCGCCAATCCGATGCGACCCTCGAGGTTCTGCATGTGGTACCGATTGTCATTCAACCGGGTGGCAGCCCGATATACGTGGACGTCTATTCGGCGGAAGAGCAAAGCTCTAAAGCGAAGTTGATCGAACTTGCCAAGTGGCATCTAGCCGAAGTCAAGTTCGAACTTCGCACCACGGTCGGACAACCTGCGGCGTCAATTCTGCATGCGCAGAAAAACCTCAGCGCCGATCTTATAGTGATGGCTACGCACGGGAGGCACGGTTTCGCGCATCTATTTCTCGGCAGCGTAGCCGAGCGCGTCGTGCGCGAAGCGGAATGCCCGGTACTGACAATTCGTGGCCACCACGCTGAGGCGAATGCATCTGCGCAACCTGAACACTGATCTCGCGTTGAGGCTTGCTAACCGCGTTCACGCCGTGATTTGACTGTCCCCATGGGAAATCAACGATATCGGTTCAGTCCGGTTACCAAACAAGTCGCGCAACGCACGATCCTGACAGTATTCGGCGTCGCGATGTTCGCGGTATCGGCCTGGGCACAAGCCTCCGTGCCGTCATCGGCGCGCAAGGATTTCGTGCTGCATTGCGCCGATTGTCATGGCGTCGATGGCAAAGGTAACGGACCGGCGGTGCAGATAATTCCGGGATTCAAGCCGATCGACTTGACGGTGCTGAGCCGCAGTAACGGAGGTCAATTCCCGCGTGAGGAAGTAAGCGACATTATCGACGGCCGCAAACGCCTGCCCGGCCACTTCGATGCGGATACCGACATGCCACTGTGGGGCCTCACGTTTCAACCGGAAGGCCGGGAGTTCAGCAAGGAATCCGAAGAAAAGGTCAAGGCTCGGATCGCGGCGCTGACCGACTATATCGAGGGAATCCAGCAGAAGTAGGCAGTTCGCCATCCGAAGCGTCATCTCGCTGATGGCATAGTCTGTGCTGTCTTTGGTACTGCCGACCTTACTTGAATGGCGGCCAAGGAGTTGACCATGTCGCTTCCGTTTCGAAAGGTGCTATGCGCGATTGATTTCGGTTCCACAACTCCGATGACGGTTGAAATGGCGCGCGAGATCGCCGAAGCCAACCGCGGCAATGTGATCTTTTTCCACGTCGTTCCGATGGCGGTCGAAGCGATGGGCCAGCCACTCATGGTCGAGCCGCTGACGGGCGCAGAAGAAGATGCGCGCCTGCGTCTCGAGCATCTGGCCACCGAGAGCCATGCGCTTTCGTATGAAATCCAGGTGCTGACTGGCGATCCCGCCGCATCCATCATCGCCGCCGCCCGCGAGAATGGCGCGGATTTGATCGTGATGGCGACGCATGGCCGCACCGGGCTAAGCCACTTCATTCTCGGCAGTGTGGCAGAGCGGGTAGTACGCGAGTCGACCGTGCCGGTCATCACCGTGCGCGCACCGATGCGAAAACATCGATTGATATCGGAATCGGTATTGCTCGGCTGAATCCAGGGAGATGAAAATGAGCGATTACCACGGTTATCTGATCAAACAAAATCAGGACACCGGTGACTGGGAAATATTCTGGAAAGACAAGAAGGTAGCAGCCGATTTCAAGCGCGAGGCTGATGCCGAGGAATGGATCGACGATCAGCTTCCGCTATACCGCACCAGTTAGCCATCAGAGCCCACCCTGCTCCGTATCATTATCGTGCGTTGATTGCTTAGAAGTTGACGCATCGTCGGATTCGGCCGACGCTGCCGCAACAGCGCGTCGGAAATGGATGCTGTTGGGGCTGTCGTGCGTCTCCGCTCAGCCGAAATGTAGGGTTATCCACAGATTTGTAGCCAATGCACCTCCGACGGCTGTAGTCAAGATGCGTCTATATTCTGACATTGTGCTAGACAGAATCGTTTGGAAATGACTATGAGCAAGTATCGCGACGATCAGGGGGATATTGTCGGTATGGGAGGGAATTTAGGTGAGAAGTCACACATTAGGGCGACTTGCGTTAATTACGGGCGCTTCCCTGCTGTTGGTGTTCGCGCTCCCAACCCTCGCCCCTGCCCAATCGATGCGCGACGGGTCTCCATCCGCCTCACCCGCGGCCATTGGCTCTTTGCCAGGTCAGGTCCAATGGGGACATTACGAGACCAGCCTGCCGTTTGATGCGCTTTGCACGGCGCCGGGATCAGACTCGGTCGGATGCGATCACGGCGGCAACGGCGACAACGTGCTTCATTTGGTGAATCCGAACGGGGCGGCAAACCCGTCATTGACCGGAGGTCAGTCGCAAACCGTTTGCGCGATGATCTACGTCTTCGACAATGACGAGGAAATGGGCGAATGCTGCGGATGCCCGATCAGCTCGGCGGGAATAGCGGGCCTCTCCGTCGAGGGCAATCTGCTCTCGAACTTTATCGGCGACCCGCCCGGCGCTGGGGTGCTCGCGGTGGTCGCAGCTCCCCAGAGTACCGCGCTAATCTCATTCGACCCCTCCGACACCAACGGCAAAGGATGCATCGGCACGATGAGCGATGCGTGCAATATCGGTTGCGACCCGACCAACGTACCAGGTTACCATACGTCGTCAGCTGCCAACCTGCTCGGGAGTATCACCAGGAATCAAATCCTGACCGCGAAGTCGGGGGGCAGTATCGCGGGATTCATGGAAATCCCTCTTTTCGGCGACGCAGGAGGCCGGCCGGACACCATGCTGTATCTGCAGCAACAGTGCGGCGCGCTACTCGGAAATTCCCACTCGGGCGGATTTTGTAACTGTCCGCCGTTTGAGTAGAGGGTCGTGGTCGCGGCGCTGTCGGTTGTCGGGCGAGGAAATATCCTCGAGCACGAGCCAAAGGACTAGCGATCTACACGGTTGCCCGGCACTGCAACGCACTTCAATTTGCCGAATACCTACGCTTAGTCAGCCGAAGGCTGACCACCGGTGAGCAAGCGCGCTCAAGCCGAAGCCAAACCGGTGCATCGCCGGCTCGGCTTCGCATCCGCCTACGCTTCGCGGTCGCCCGCCTGCCGGATCGAGTTCAGAATGAACAGGAAATGGCGCGGATGAGCGACGTGCTCAAGCAAGGCGACCTGCTTGAGGACCTTGAGCTCCGCACGCGTCACATTATGACGCCGCAGCGCCGCGCGATTGGACGAGAACTGCTGCCACGCATCCTCGCGTTTGCGCGCCGAACCACTGTCTTCATCCATCAGATATTTCGCATCCGGATGCGACAGGAACAGCAGTTCCTTGCGGTTGAGTCCCAACGCGTCGGCGAGCCGCCTGAGCAGGGCGAGCGACGGGTTGCGATGTCCATTTTCGATGTACGCGATGTGGCTCGCTTTTACGCCGACCAGTTCGGCCAGTCCCCGCTGCGTTAGACGCAGCGCATCACGTCCTTCCTTGATTACTGCCCCAAGCGTCTTTTTGTTCATATCCCGTATTCAGAGAGTAGCGTTGTGCGCAGCTTCGCGACGTGGATGATTCCGCCCAAATAGTAAAGATTCTCCGGCGCCGAAAAACGCCTTTGAAAATTGAACCCCATCTCTTTCTTCATATGTGGAATGGCCGTGGAGACCAACAAATCGACATCGCGGCTTAAAGTGCGAAAGTTGGAACCGCCAAACAAGCGCCGCGCGGTAGTCTGCGGATAACCGGCGAGCACGCGCACCATGTCCGCAGCAATTTCCTTGGCATCGGCAAAGTGATTGGGACTTTGGGTCGAGAACGACAGACTGCTAGCCGAATGGTGCGATCCCCACATCCGATTGGTCAGATGATGTCCCACCTCATGCCAGAAGGCAGCCGCTACCGCAGTCGGATGTGTCGCTGTGTTAACCCAAATCAACGGACGCTTGAGGACTTGGCCATCGCTAACATAAAACCCGCGGAGGCCGGTTCCATCGGGCTCCTTAAACGGTTTACGCTGTAAAACCACGCCGAGATCCTTGGCAATTTTCCCGAGGTGATTGACGTCGGTAATGCTATAGACTTCTTTGTTGAGCGTCGGCAACGCTGCGCGCATCTCCAAGTACATTTCCTGAAGCTCGGCGCGATGAAAGTGCTTTCGAACTGCGACGCCGTAGTCGAGTTCCGCGACCCTGCGAACGTAGGCTACTGCGCTGCGCACCGTTCGGGTTCTACCCCGCGCAGGCGCGGAACTGAGAATGTCGCTGATAGCCTCGTTGAGAGCCCCGCCGCTCTGGCATTCGGGCATGCTACCTTTCTCCCCCTGCGGCGATAATATCCATGAAACAGGCGGTTAGCAAGCGGCGGTGCGATAGCCTCCTTTTTTGTTTTTTGCTGTTTGTCTTACCGTTTTGACTAGCATCGGTATCCGATAGCTCCGGCCGTTTTCATTCATCCAGAGCCTGCACCCTCCGCACCCGCCACATCCAAACCCGCTCGGTGGCGACCTTGAATTGCCGCAATCGCGCTTTGGCCTTCATTCATACACAGCATTTGCAATTCCACATCGTATCGTGGCCGTTTTCGTTAGCGTTCCGGAGGGCAAACAAAGCAGAATCCCCTAGGTTCGCGGCGGCAGTTTCGTCTCCGTAAGCTATTAGTGTACAGACGATGACAGTTCGTAAACGCGCGCATCTGGAATGATCGCGCGTGTGAGTGTGCAACGTGTGCGTCCCGCTTACATCAGGCCGTCTCGCATCGGTAAGCAGGTCCGTGAGGATGCGGAGGTTTGGCCTGTGCGCCCGAGCCCCGCCGTGATGCTGCGCCGCCACCGCCGTCGACATCCAAATTAATTCCCAACCAAATCATCGCTGCTATCGGTGCCTGCGCAATCGCGCGGGTGCCAGAGGAAATTTCAAATGGAACTTCGGCAATTGGTATCCGATCGCGAACGTCAGATCTTCTCCGCATGCCTCGCCGAGGCGCGCGCCACCCGAGGAATCGGTTTCAAGGAAACCAAAATTTCCATGATGGGCAAGGCTCATATCCAGTTTGGCAATCTGTACGCGCTCTTCGAGGAACAAGGCGACCTCGCCGAGAAGATGGTCGGCGGCTTCATCACACATAACCTCGCGACCTTCCCGCAGAGCGTTCCGAAACCCGACGTGAGCCATCTCGATCCGCGCTATGTGCTGGAAGGCGGCGAACTGTGGTCGCTGTCGCGCGGAATGGGCCGCATCGCGCATCACGTCGCGGCCGCCGTCGCGGGTCTGCTGCAGGCCAAAGCGATCATCGTCTATCCGATGATCGAGCCCGACGACCTCACCACGCCACATCTGGGCCTCGGATTCGTGCCGGCTTGCGAGCGCGTCCGATGGCCGTATCTGGAAACGCTGGACGGCCGCGAAATCTGGGCGCAGCCGTTGATTTTGCAGGGTGCGGCACTCGATCGCTACATCGGCGCGGGATTCGATTTCCTGTTCCACGCACACGCGGGCGAGCGACCGATGCTGACTTTCGACAAAGCCATCGCAACGCAGGGACCGCGCCGTGAGCAGACCGCGTCGACCCCCACGGTGGATGAGAAGGTGCTGAGCACGACCAGGATCGCGCCGGAGGAGCACAACGGCGCCGGCGTCCATTGATACTGATGCCCATCCGTTAACACCGAAGAACTACACCAATGAATGGAGCCGAGATTCGGCTCCTCCGCAAAACCCCACGCGCAGTGGGGCGGGAGAATTGGGCAATGAACATTGTTAGAGACGAAGCTCATCTCGAAAGCGCCGCCGATTTCCACATCAGCGCGCGCCGCGAGGCGTTGTATCGAACCATTCCGCGATGGCAGGAGCTGCTCGCTGCCGTGCGCGCCGGTGAAGCGGAATTCGTCGACACGCTCGACGCCACCGGGCTTCTGCACAAGTACGGAAAGGTTACCAGCACAGTCCATGACTACGGCGATATCGAGGGCCACGCGTTCATCCTCGGGATCGTGTCCGAGGATCGATGGGACGAAGTACAAACCAAATCGTATCTCACCTACGCTTCCCACTGGATCGATGACTTCATCGATTGTCCGGAGCGTGTCGCCGATCCTGCGAAGCTAATGGAGGATCGCCACGACATCCGCAAGGCGCTGGCCAATATGGGCGAGGTTGGGCAAGTAGGATTTGCGATGGCCAATCGCGTCCCCCATCCGGAGGCGATCCATAAGACGCTGCATCGGATGTTGTATGGCGGTCTGGTCCAGCGCTCGCAGGACTATGCCGAACGCTATGCGCTGGTGCGCGAGTATCACGACGTCGCGACGCGCTATGTCGATCCCGCCATCGTAATGGAAATCCGCACCGTGCAGCCGGAGGCATACTGGGCGAGCAACAAGAGCGTGCTGGAGATTTCCAACGCGGCGGAAAAGGACCTCGACTTTACCGCATCGGAGTTATGGAACCTCGTGTACGCATCGGCGCTGTACTACCAGGATGCCGATGAAGAACGTGCGCGCGGCGAGCTCAACTTCGAGGAACATGAGATGCCGCGGTTGGCGGAGATGGTTCGCATGATTCGCATCGGAGGGAGGTATCTGTCGCGCACCTATCCACCGGGCAGTCCGCAAATGCGTCAACTCAAGTTCGTGGCGCTCTCCTTCCAGAATCTGCCGAACCAGGTTGTCAGCGAATATCGATCGCTATGGGAGGGCCGCGACAGCGAGGCTAACCTTGCCGTCGCCGGTCGGTAACGAACTGTCCGCCCCAGCAACGGGCGCGGCGCGCATCGGTCGGAAGGCCTCGTGAGGCCGACCGATGCCGCCGCGCCCCAGCAGGTTTGCCTAAGATGATGCGGACCAGCACGATATGCAGTATTTCAGCGTGTGTTAGCAGCGACGCTTCGAAGAATAGCGGGACGCCGATGAGATGCTCCGGCGTCTTTCGCCGGTGTATCCGTGGACCCTGATCTTGTTTCCATCGGGAACACAAAACGGTCGGTCGGATGTCTCAACAATGCTACATCTTGCGAAAAACTCGCAAAAAACCATGACTTTCGAAAATTACTTGTCATGGCATGGGGCGTGCTCTAGGGTCGCATGAGCAGAGCACAGGGGGCACCAGCAGTGGCAACGATTGAATCAAGTTCAGCGGGGACATCGCAGCCGACTACTGACTTCGTCGATGGCCGGATTTATCGCGATGTCGAGGAGATGAGGCAGATCAATGCGGCGGCCGCGGCGAAGGGCTATCTGCTGGTCTGTGATCGATGCAAGAATCTATCGGAGCCGATCGTCGCGGTAATCGCGGTCGCGAATACCGATGACGCATTCGGCTTCTGCGGCGACTGCTATCGGAAGATCTCAGAGGACTTCCTCGGCCACGTCGTCTGATTCGTTTCGATTCTCTAAGCGTTGGCGGCCGTGAGGTTGCTCCCTGGTCGAGGAGCGACATCGTTTCATTTTGCGGGCCGGCGCACGACTCGATGCCACATTAATCGGCATCGGCTGATGCCGTACGCATCGGCCCTCCGCACATCCACCATTTTTCCTTGGGTTTTTCGTTTTCTCCTCCGCCGCAAGGTTGGCACAGCGAGTGCTCTAGCCCCCTTTCGCAGTCTTTTTGATTTAACAAAGGAAGGATTCGGATGAGGAGCATGCGGCTGGCTGCAAGGACAGTTGAGACGATCCGGCGAAGGAATCCACCGCTTCCACGCGAGGAGGCGGCCGATCCGATGACGCCGCAACAATATTACGACATGATCGCCCGTCGAGGCCCGCAGGATGGCGAAAGCCGCCTCCTGTTTGCCGTCCTCGAAGATGCGATCCGGTGCTACGCGATTGCCAAGAATTCTCCCGCCCGCTCGCATCGGCGCGAATTCGAGGAAGTCCAGCAATGGGTCAACACGCGCGGCGACCATGACGTATTCTCCTTCGACGCGATTTGCGAGGTCTTCGCGATCGAGCCGGAAATGCTGCGCAACCAGCTGAACGCGATGCGGATTGGAAATTTTCCCACCCGCCGTCTGCGTTCGGTCGGCCGCCGCACCGCCTTGACGATTCCCGAATAGCGGTAGAAGCGGGCAGGCTTCGCGCGCGTATCGAATCTCGATCGCGCGCCGCCTTCCTGTCATTCTTCCGCGATGCGCTATCTATCGCCGTCGCGTCGCCCGATCATTGCGATAGTCGTCTCTGCTCTCCTCAGCGCGAGCCTCCTCGTCGCATCCGCCGCGCGCAGCGATGACGATGCTTTCCACAAGCTGACGCACGACTTCATCGAAGCCGACCTGCGTACCTATCCCGAGATGGCCACCGACGAGGGCGACCATCGCTACGATGACCGCGTCACCGATCTCTCGCGCACATCGATCGAAGGGCGCATCGCGGCAACCAAAAAATGGCAGCGTGAATTCGAAAGCGTCCCTCGCGACGGTCTTCCCGCCGCCGACGAAGCCGACCGCGAATGGCTCATCGCGCAGCTCGACGGGCGCCTGCTCGACGATGAAACTCTTCGCTCCTACGAACGCTCGCCGGGCGCATATCTGCCGGTCGGCGCACTGCATTCGCTGATCAAGCGCAACTTCGCGCCGCTCGAGGTCCGCATGCGCGCAGCCACCGCGCGCGAAACCGCCGCGCTGCACAACCTCGCTCTGGCGCGGGTCAATCTGAAGGCGGCGCGCACCGCACAGGTCACTGTCGACATCATGCTTTCGGAAATGCCCAGCGTCATCGCATTTCTGAAAGATGATTTGCCGCAGGCGTTCGCCTCGATACCCACGGGCGCGTCGAAAAAGGCTTTCCTCGACGCGAATGCGAAACTCGTCGCGGCAACCCGGGCATACGCGAAATGGCTCAAGGACGATTTTCGTCCGCATGCGACCGGCAACTATGCAATCGGCGCCGATGCCTATCAACGGATGCTGGCCGACGACGAGATGGTCGACATTCCGCTCGGCGACCTGGTATCCGCGGGCGAAGATGAGCTGACGCGCCTGCAAGCCGAATTCGTCAAGACCGCACATCAGATCGATCCCAACCACTCGCCTGCGGAGGTCGCGGCAGCGCTCAACCGCGACCATCCGACCGCGGAGCAACTGATTCCGACCATCACCGCGGGTCTCGCGGACCTGCGCGCATACGTGGTCGCGCATCATCTGGCGACGATACCCTCGGAGATTCCGCCGCTGGTGCGCGAAACGCCTCCTGCGATGCGCGCGACGACCTTCGCCTCGATGGATACGCCGGGGCCGTTCGAAAAATCCACCGAGGCGTACTTCTACGTGACGCTGCCCGATCCGTCATGGCCGCCAAGCCGCAAGGAGCAGCTGCTCGAGTTCTTCTCGGCCCCGCTTATCTCCGACACTTCCACGCATGAGGTCTATCCCGGCCATTACGTGCAGTTCCTGAACAATCGTCTCAACCCCGACAAGGTCCGCGCGATCTATGCCTCGGGCGCGAATGCCGAAGGATGGGCGCTCTACTGCGAGCAGATGATGCTCGACGAGGGTCTGCACAACGGCGACCCGAAGTATCGCCTCGCGCAGCTTCAAATGGCGCTGATGCGCGCGTGCCGCTACCTCGTGGGCATCCGGATGCATACGCGCGTAATGACGGTTGAGCAGGCGAAAACATCTTTCGAGAACAATGCCTACATGACCGAGCACAATGCGGAGGTCGAAGCATTTCGCGGCACCGAGGACCCGGGCTACCTGCGATATCAACTCGGCAAACTGATGATCCTCAAGCTGCGCGCGGACGTGCGGAAAAAAGAAGGCGCGCAGTTCGACCTCGGCAAATTCCACGATGCCTTTCTGCGCGAAGGTGCGCTCCCGATCCGTCTCATCCGCCGCGACATGCTGGGGAATGACGGCCCGCTGCTGTGATGGATTAGATCGTCACTAGGAACTGCGCGAGCAGACGGTCGAACTCCATCGGATGCTCGAGGCTCGGCAGATGCGCGCCATCCGCGATCGTCATCAGCGTCGCGCCGGAGATCTCCGCCGCCAGATGCTGCGCGACTTTGCGAAGGTCCTGGGCATCCGAGTCGCCGATCACAACCATCGTCGGGCACTTGATCTCCCCGAGCCGCTCGATGGCCGGAGGATTCAACGGCACTTCGTTGTGCTGGAATAGTTCAAGCGAGAAATTCTGTCGGTGCAGCATGCGCGAACGCTCGCGATACGTCGGATCGACACGCGAGGCATCGCGCGACGGGCCATCGATCCAATAGCGCGCGCTGATTTCGAATGCCGCGTCGGTGTCGCCGGCGCGAACCGCGCTGGTCATCTCGGCCATCAACTTGCCGGATTCCTCTGACCAGTCGTTCCATCCGCTGACGCCTGCGCCGACCGGAACCAGCGCCGTCACCATTTCTGGATGTTCGAGGGTGAAGTCGATCGCGGTCGCGCCGCCCATCGAGCATCCGACCAACGCGGCTCGGTCGATTCCCAGATGGCGCAGCACGGCGAGGAGATCGTCGCGCAGCGCGAAGCTCTCCTTCGGCATCGTCGATTTGCCGAAGCCGCGAAGGTCGTAGCGAATGACTTTAAACTTCGACGCGAATGCCTCGACCTGCGGATCCCACATCCGATGGTCTGACACGCCGGCATGGATGAACACCAGCGCCGGCCCCTCGCCGCATACCTCGAAGTAGAGTTTGGCGCCATTGGAAGTCGCGTATCCGGTAGTCGTGTTTGACATGTTACGCGGTGCGCACTTCCTGCATCGAGGCGCCGCAATGCTTCGGGATGTCCGCGACACCGCATCCAGGGCCCATCCAGCAGACCAGTTTGGCCGTGCCATTGACGGTTTCGACATGCATCGCCTGGTTGCAATGCATCGGGGTGGCGATTTCCTCCCCGCACTTTTCGCAT
>DATGKG010000570.1:0-2534 GCA_035294805.1 Binataceae bacterium (SeqCode)
CTTCGGATCGAATTGCCCATCGCCATCGGCAAGCACGACATACGGCTGAGTCGCGGCCCGAATGCCGGAAATCACCGCGCCGCCGTAGCCGCGATTTTGTTGATGATGGACCACCTTGACGTGCGAATCCTGGCGGGCGAGCGCATCGGCGATCGCGCCGGTATGATCGCTGCTGCCGTCATCGACGACGATTACTTCATATGCCTCGGCGACGGCGGGCAGCGCTTCGAGATAGCCGCGCACCACGCGTTCGACATTCGCCTCTTCGTTATGCGATGGAAGAAAAACGCTGATGCCCGGCAATCGCGCGGCGGAACTCACTGCCCGGACTAGTCGCCGAGCGCGCGGTAACCGCCGCGGAAAAACATCAGCGGCTTTCCTTCGCGCGTCTGAGCTTCCTCGATCTCGCCGATATAGATGGTGTGATCGCCGCCGTCATAGGCCGCGGTGAGCTTGCATTCGAGCCACGCGATGACGTTGTCGAGAATCGGCGCGCCATTGCCGCCGCGTCGGTATGCGACGCCCTCGAACTTCTCGCCCCCGCTCACCGCGAATCGTCGCGACAGCTCTTCCTGGTCGTCGCGCAGGATATTAACGGTAAAGACTTTGCTGTCCTCGAATGATGCGTAGCTCTCGGCCTTCTTGTCGACGCAAATCAGGCATAGCGGAGGCACCAGGGAGAGCGAGCTGAAGGCATTGGCGGTGAGTCCGTGCAGCGCACCCTCGCGATTGTATGTCGTGATGATGGTGACGCCGGTACCGAAATGGCCCATGACGGTGCGCAGTTCATTTTTTCCGATCGGCATGCGAATCCTCTGACGCGGTCGTGGGCGGATGCTAACAGAGGATTTCAGAAGCGGTCAATTCGCTGGCGAACAAGATGGTGCGGCAGATGTTATCGTTCGGTCGCCGGTCGGCCGATAACGGTGGCGCGTACGTCCACAATCGGATTACCGACATTATGTCGGTAATCCGATATTTACGCCTCCGAGGCGTCAAGACCGGCTCATCGCGATATGTTCTTTCCGAAAAAAAGCTCCCGAGTTTCCGTCATTTAATGGGTTTGTTTTTGCGTTTTTCATGGCTCGCTCAGCTGCGCCTTCGGCGTTTCGGTGGGTTCGTTTATGCTGCCGACGCGTGCTCGCATCGGCAGTCGCGGCGTGTCCATCGTTCCACCGAGCTCACCTTCGTACTTCCAAAAAAACCTTGCAATCATTGCATTTAATGGGTTTGTTTTTGCGATTTCGCGTTTCTCCGATCGAGGATCCTCCAAATAGCGATGGCGTCCGCTCGCGCGGCCGCCACATCCGAATGTTACCACAATCGGACTCCCGGATCATTGCGATTTCGGAGTCGTGATTTCACCCCGGATGTTCCTGTTCGTGCTGAACTCGATGCGTCAGTCGCTCCAATAGAGTTCGCCACTCGGGCGCGGATTCAGCTCCGCAACTTCGGCAAGACCTCGTTGGTGAAGCGTTCCAGCGACCGCATTGCTTTCGAGGGTGCGAGGCCGGGGAGCTGCATGTTGATGATGAGTTCGGTCGGGGAGGCGGCTTCGAGCACCTCCGCGAGCTTCGCGCGCACCGTTTCCGGATTGCCGAGAATCGCGCCAGCCTGGATCTGTTTCGCATCCGGCAAAATCCAGTTCTGACCGGGATTCGCGGCCCCAAGCCATTTGCCATAGAGCGAGGCTTGATACATCGCCGCCGCTTCGATGTCGTTCCATGCCTTCTGCTCGTTATCGGCCACATACACGATGCGGCTGTTGACGAGGCTGTACTTCGATGGGTCCTTGCCGCGCTCACGCATCGCCTTGCGATAAATCTCAATCTGATGGCGTCCAAGGTTGCATGCGAATCCCAAATCCAGCTCGGCCGCGCGCTCGATCGCCTTGGTGGTCATCCCGCCCCATAAAAGTTCCGGATATGGTTTGCTGAACGGACGCGGGATCACGCGTACATCATGAAAATTGAAATGCTTGCCCGCGAAACTGAAGGTCTCGCCGCTCCACGCGCGCTTGAGGATTTCGATCGTTTCCAGCGTGCGGCTGTAGCGGGTTTTTTTCGATACGCCCAGCGCGTCGAACTCCTCGTCGCGATAACCCATCCCGATGCCGAGGCGCAGACGGCCGCGCGACAGCACGTCGATCATCGCGGCGTCCTCGGCCAGACGCAGCGGATGATAAAGCGGCGCGAGCAGGACATAAGTGCCGAGCGTCAGGCGCGTGGTGCGCGCGGCGATCGCGGCCAGCATCGGCATCACCGGAGCGAGATAGCCGTCATCGACGAAGTGATGCTCGGTGACCCAAATCGAATGGAAGCCGGCGCGCTCGATAAACTCGATCTGGCGGAACATTTCGGTATAGAACGTCGCGAAGTCGAGGTTGGAGAATTCGGGATTGCGAAAATCGAGCATATAGCCGAATTTGATGGGCGTGGTCATGATGCGTGCCTCCTGCGGGTATGTGGTCGCATCAGTTCATTGCACAAATCGAGCGGAGTAGGGGAGCGCGCCAGAGTCTGAGTCCGGAGCTT
>DATGKG010000571.1:0-4750 GCA_035294805.1 Binataceae bacterium (SeqCode)
GATTCGATGCCGAGTTCGCGGCATGCGCGGATGACGCGTACCGCAATCTCGCCGCGGTTGGCGATGAGAATTCTTTTGAACACCTCTAAATTACCCTCGACTCCGCTGCGCTCCGCCTCGGGGCGCCTACGGCGCGGCTGCGCCCGCTTCGCGCCTCATTCGAGCTGAATGTGTGCTTCGCTCGCGACCGCGCCTTTTTCATTACCCTCGACTCCGCTGCGCTCCGCCTCGGGGCGCCTACGGCGCGGCTGCGCCCGCTTCGCGCCTCATTCGAGCTGGATGCGTGGTTAAAGGGGGATGTTGCCATGCTTCTTGGGCGGGTTTTTATCCACTTTGTTTTCGAGCGCCTTCAGCGCCGCGATGACGCGAGGGCGCGTTTCGCGCGGCATAATCACTTCATCGACATATCCCAACTCCGCCGCCTTGAATGGATTGGCAAAGGTTTTCCGGTAGTCGTCGGTCAGCGCGGTGCGCTCGGCCTGTGTCCGTTCGCCTCGATACAAAATATTGATCGCCTGATCGGGACCCATCACCGCGATTTCGGCGGTCGGATACGCGAAGTTGAAATCGCCGCGAATGTGCTTGGATGACATTACGTCGTAGGCGCCGCCGTAAGCCTTGCGTGTAATGACGGTAACCTTCGGCACGGTCGCCTCGCAGAATGCATACAGCAGCTTCGCGCCGTGGCGAATGATGCCCTGGAACTCTTGCTGCGTACCCGGAAGAAATCCCGGAACATCGACGAAGGTCACAATCGGAATGTTGAAGCAATCGCAAAAGCGCACGAAACGCGCGCCCTTCACCGACGCATCGATATCGAGACATCCGGCGAGATTGGCCGGCTGATTCGCAACGATGCCGACGGAATATCCGCCGATGCGTGCGAAGCCGATCAGAATGTTATTCGCCCAATCCTTTTGAATTTCAAAAAAGTGTCCGTCGTCGACGACGCGCCGGATGAGTTCCGCCATATCGTACGGCTTGTTGGGATTCTCGGGCACCATTGTGTCGAGTTCCGTGTCGCGCCGGTCCGGATCGTCCTTGCTCGCGTGAAACGGCGGATCTTCGGCGTTATTCGAGGGCATGAACGAGAGCATCTCGCGAAGCATCATCAGCGCGCCCAGATCGTCCTGCGCTTCGAGATGACATACGCCGGAGCGCTGCGAATGCGTATCCGCGCCACCCAGTTCCTGCATCGACACTTCCTCATGGGTGGCCGCGCGGATCACGTCAGGGCCAGTGATGAACATGTACGAACTCTCGCGCACCATGATGATGAAGTCTGTCATCGCCGGCGAATACACCGCGCCGCCGGCGCACGGCCCCATGATGACGGAAATCTGCGGAATCACGCCGGACGCCATCACGTTGCGCAGGAAAATATCCGCATAGCCGGCCAGCGACACGACGCCTTCCTGGATGCGCGCACCGCTGCCGTCGTTGATGCCGATGAAAGGGCATCCGACCTTCATTGCGAGGTCCATCACCTTGCAGACTTTTTCCGCGAAGGCGCCCGAAAGGCTGCCGCCGAATACCGTGAAGTCGTGCGAGAAGATGCAAACCTGGCGTCCGTCGATGGTGCCGAAGCCGGTCACCACGCCGTCGCCGGGGATCTTCCTGTTGGCCATCTCGAAGTCGGTGATGCGATGCGTCTTGAACTTGTCGAGCTCGATGAACGAGCCGCGATCGAGCAGCGCGTCGATGCGCTCGCGGGCGGTCATGCGGCCGGACTGCTTTTGTTTCGCAAGGCGTTCGACGCCGCCGCCGATTTCGGCGAGGCGCGACATTTCCTGCATCCTGTCGATGTTTTCTTTAAGACCCATGCTCCAAATTTTCGGGCTGAAGGGTCGCGCCGCCACGCTTAAGTCAAGCGGTCCGAGGCGCGCCACGCACATAGATATCGTAACCCGCGCGCGCGATAAAGGCGCGCCGGAATATGTAAATCACGCCAATTCAGTGATTGGTATGCGGATTGAAGCCACGAAATTGGAGCCGATCGCCAGCCACGACGTGATGTTGTGCGGCGTAGCCACCGTTCACTTCCAGCACGTACAGCGTACCGGCGAAGCCGCCGAGCAGCGCTTGCGAATACGGCTGCGCATCCGCGACTATGCCGAGCACCTTTCCGCTGGAGTCCGCGAACAGCATGTCCAGCGGAATCATCGTGTTCTTCATCCAGAACTGGGCGGTGGTGGGAGCCGGAAAGATGAACAGCATTCCTGCGTTGTCATCGAGATGCTCGCGGTACATCAAGCCGAGTTCGCGGGTATCCGGTTTATCGGCAATCTCGACCTTAACCGTCCCACGGGTGGAATTATCTGCCGAGACGATCGAGACTTGCGAGGCGGAGTCGCATGCCGCCAGCGCCGGCATCAGCGCGATCACGACCCACGCAACCATGATGAGACGCGCGCGACGCATCGTCAGGCGGGATTGTCCTCGCTTTCCTGCAGCATCGCGGTGGGCAAGATCTCCGGCGCGACGTCTTCGAGAAAGCGCGACACGCGGCCCATCGTATAACCCATCGCGCGATCGAACATGTAGATGGGATACGAGAGATAGAGTTCGTCCTTGGCGCGCGTCGTCGCGACGTACATCAGGCGGCGCTCCTCTTCGAGGTCCTCGGGCTCCATGCTTTGCGGACCGGGAAAGCGCCCGTCCGCCGCCCAAATCAGAAATACGACCTTCCACTCCAGCCCCTTCGCCGAATGAATCGTGCTGAGCGTCAGCAGTTCGTCTTCGGTGTCCGTCGCGAGCACACCGCCGAGCGAATCGTTAGGCGGCTCCAGCGCCATGTCCGACAGCATCGATTGCAGGCTGCGATAACGCTCCGTGATATTCTGGAAATGTTCGAGATCGCGCTCGCGCTTAGGATAATCGTCGGGATAAGCATCGCGCATCAGCGGCAGATAGTATGCGATGGTCGCGGCAACCTGCTCCGCCGGACGCTTTCCCTCCCCGCGCATCGCCGCGAGCAACGCGGCCAGCCGCCGGAAGCCGTCGGCGCCCTCGCCTCGCGCGATCGTAACCGCACTCGAAGCGATCAGGGCTTTTTCGGGTTCCGGCGCGGCAATGAGCGCCTCGATGAGCCGCTCTGCGGTCCGATTGCCAACGCCCTTCACAAGAGTCAGCGCACGCAGCCATGAAACCGCATCGGTCGGATTCGCCACCACGCGCAGATGGGCGAGGACGTCCTTGACATGAGCGGTCTCGATAAACTTGAAGCCTCCGCGCTTGATGAACGGAATGTCGCGCCGTTGCAGCTCCAGTTCGAGATCGAAGGAGTGAAAGCTCGAGCGGAACAGCACCGCGATTTCCGAAAGCTCGACGCCTTCCTCGCGAAGCTCGAGGATGCGCTGCGCGACGAAGCGCGACTGCATGTGCTCATCGGCGGCGCGCACCAGCATCGGGCGGAGTTCGCCCTTACGTTTGGTGAACAGCACCTTGGTATAGCTCTCGGCGGCGCGCGAAATCACTTCGTTGGCGACATCGAGGATGCCCTGAATCGAGCGATAGTTCTCTTCGAGCTTGACGATGCGCGCGTTCGGAAAAATTTTCGGAAAGTCTAGGATGTTGCGGAAGTTCGCGCCGCGAAACGAGTAGATCGATTGCGCGTCGTCGCCGACCGCCATCACGTTGCGATGAGTCATCGCGAGCAGCCGCACGATCTCGGCCTGCACCTCGTTGGTATCCTGATACTCATCAATCATTATGTAGCGATACGTGTCAGACAGGCGCTCGCGAACATTGGTATACTGCTGCAGGAGCTCCACCAACTTGTCGAGCAGATCATCGTAATCGAGAAGGCCACGCTCCCGTTTGTAGGCTTCGTACTTCCCGGCGAGCTGGAGAATCTCCTCCGAATGCTCGATCAGATGCGGAAAGTCGAGCTCGATTTCCTCTTCGAGCACGCGCCGCTTGTTGCGCGCCATGCTGATCGCCTCGGCCAACGTGCCCTTCTTCGGAAAGCGGCGCTCGCGCGAGCCGAGACCCATCCGGCTCCGCAGGAGATTGATGACGTCTTCCATATCCGCGCGATCGAGGATGGTGAAGTTGGGCTTGAGTCCCAGCGGCTCGCCCCATCGGCGCAGCACGGTATTCGCGAATGAATGAAAAGTGCCACCGGCGACGGCGCGGGTGCGATCGCCGACGAGCTGCTCGGCGCGGCGCAGCATCTCCTGGGACGCGCGACGGGTGAACGTCAAAAGCAGAATCGCGCCGGGCGCGACGCCGCTCTCGATCAGCCGCGCCACGCGATAAATCAGCGTGCGCGTTTTGCCGGAGCCCGCGCCCGCGACCACCAGCAGCGGACCTTCGCGATGCGTCACCGCCTCGTACTGCGCGGGATTAAGGACCTCGGCGTACTTGATGCGAAAGTTGCGTTCATCGAGGGGCGCATCGGAGCGTCCCTTTTCGCGCAAAACGATTATCTTCTCCGCCACGGCGAGCGGAATTGTATCACGAGCGAAGCGGAATTCGCGCGCTCACCAGCTACTGCCGGGCGGGACCGGCGCCGGACCGCTGGGCGGGGGCATATTCAATGCGGGATCGTTCGATGGCATCGCACCGCCGGAGCGCAAGGTGTTATCGAAAGTGTTCTCCCAATCGGCGCGCGGCGGCACCCGATTCGAATCGCCCATTTGCGTAGGCTGATTCTGATCCGGGCTGCTTTCCTTAAGATGGCGCAGTTGCGGATTGACGCGGATGTTGTTGACGACGCTGATGCTCGAATCCTGGAGATATCGTTTCG
>DATGKG010000572.1:0-21337 GCA_035294805.1 Binataceae bacterium (SeqCode)
CGGAATTCCGCGAACCTCGTGCTCGGGCCGCTGTTTGGCGCGTTCCTGCTCCTCTACGCATATGGCCTCTGGACGATGAAGCGATGGGTCGTCCCGATTTCCCTCTTCTACGCCTTCTATGTCCCGGTGAATGAGGTGCTGTTTTGGTCGCTGCATCAGCTACAGCCACCGACGCTTAGCTTCATTGTGTTTTATCTGTTCGTATCGCTGACCGGATCGATCGGGACGGCACTCTACCTAGGCTATCACAAGGAGCAGTTGCAGTAGCTCCACCTCAAGCGGTGCTTATGCTGATGTCTTGTCTCATTTCGCAAGATTAAGTAACTTATTGAGCTCGCAAAGTAATCTATTCAGGAGTGCATTCATATCACATGAACAAGGGCTTTACCCTTTGGTTCACGGGAATGTCGGGCGCTGGTAAGTCGACGCTCGCCAATCTCGTCGCCGAGGAGCTGCGCAAACGCGGGCATCGCGTCGAGGTTCTCGACGGCGACGAAATACGCACCCATCTTTCCAAGGGCCTCGGCTTTTCCAAGGAAGACCGCGACACCAACATCCGGCGCATCGGCTATGTTGCACGGCTGCTCTCGCGCAATGGCGTGATCGCGATTTCGGCCGCGATTTCGCCCTACCGCGACGTCCGCGATGAACTGCGCGGCCAGCATGACCGCTTTTTCGAGGTGTATATGCATTGCACCATCGAGAAGCTCAGCGAGCGCGATGTGAAGGGTCTGTATAAGAAAGCGCTCGCCGGCGAGATCAAAAATTTTACCGGAATTTCCGACCCTTATGAACCACCGGTCAACCCTGACTTGGTACTCGACAGCTCCCGCGAGACGGTAGAGGAAAGCTACAAAAAGCTAATCAGCCGCCTCGAGGAAGTCGGCTACATCAATCCGGCCGGAGGCGCACGATGAGTTCAGTTGCGAACGATGCTATCACTGCGCACGGCGGTGGCGAGCTCAACGATCTGAAGGCGCCGGCCTCCGAGCGCGCCGCGCTCAAGTCGCATGCGGAAAAACTCGCGGCGGTGAAACTCGGCGCGCGCGAAACCGCCGACCTCGAGATGCTCGCGTCGGGCGCCTTCACGCCGTTGACCGGCTTCATGGGCGAGGCCGACTACTACAACAGCCGCGATACGATGCGCCTCGGGTCGGGTGCGCCGTGGTCGATCCCCATCACGCTCGGCGTCGATGAAGCCACCGCACGCGCGCTCAAGGCCGGCAGCGACATCGCGCTCGCACAAGAGAGCGGCGCGCGCCTCGCCGTGATGAAGCTCGCGGAGATTTACAAGGTCGATCGCGAGGCCGAAGCGAGGGCGGTGTTCGGCACCTCCGAGGATGCGCATCCGGGCGCCAAGAACGTCACCTCGACGCCACCGTACTGTCTCGGCGGACACGTGACGCTGTTCGAGGAAGTGCCCGGTCGCACGTTTATGGAATACCGGCTCGAGCCACGCGCGACGCGCGATGCATTTCGCGAGCGCGGATGGAAAAAAATTGTCGCGTTCCAGACTCGCAACCCGACCCATCGCGCGCACGAATATATCCAGAAAGCGGCGCTGGAAATTTGCGACGGCTTGCTGATCCATCCGCTGGTCGGCGAGACCAAGGGCGATGACGTGCCGGCTGCGGTCCGCATGGAAACCTACAAGGTGCTCATCGATCTCTACTATCCGAAGAATCGGGTGATGCTGTCGGTGATGCCGGCGCACATGCGCTACGGCGGACCCAAGGAAGCGATCCTGCATGCCATCATCCGACGCAACTACGGATGCACGCATTTCATCGTCGGGCGCGATCACGCGGGTGTCGGCAGCTATTACGGCACCTACGACGCGCAGAAAATCTTCGACAACTTCAAGCCCGAAGAAATTGGCATCACGACGCTGAACTTCGAGAACACTTTCTTTTGCAAAAAGTGCGAGTCGATGGCGTCCTTCAAAACCTGCCCGCACTCCGACGCGGATCGTTTGATCTTATCCGGCACGAAAGTGCGCGAGTTGCTACGGGCGGGCCAGGCGCCGCCACCCGAATACACGCGCCCCGAGCTGGCGAAGATTCTCATCGAGGCAATGCGCGAGAATAAGTAGCTCGATTTTTCGGGTGATGCTTCAAAGGCGCTCCATCGATGACGATGGCGCGCCTTTTTTTCATCGCAACCAAAGCCCGGCTGGACAAGCCGTTTATTCCGTTGACATAATATACCCCCTACCGTATCGACAAAAGGTAATTGATGAGCCACACAATTAAAGAGAAAGCCAAGCTGCTCAACCGGGTGCGCCGCGTGCGCGGTCAAATCGAAGCGCTCGAGCGCGCGGTCGAAGCGGAAAAGGGATGCATCGAGGTGCTGCACGTCGTGGTCGCAGCGCGCGGCGCGATGAACAGCTTGATGGCGGAGATCATCGAGGATCATATCCGCGAGCACGTCGTCGACCCGGTCTACGAGCGCAATTCCGAACGCGCCCGCGGCGCCGAAGAGTTGATCGAGGTGGTTCAGGCCTACCTCAAATGAGTTGCTGAGAAGCCCGATGGAGCAAAGCTATCCGCTGAGCCAGCCTACTCTAGAGGCGAGCCGCGCGCACGTCGCGCAGGCAATCGAAGAGCCGGAGGCTGCGCATAGGTTCGGCTGGTTCGACGGGGTTCGGATCGCCATCGTTGCGATTGCCGCGCTCGTGGTGTGGCTGCATCTGCGCGATCCGCTTACGGCGGCGGTCGGGATTGCCGGAGTCGTGATTGGCGGATGGCCGATTTTCAAGGAAGCGGCGGAAAATCTGCTCGCGCGGCGGATGACGATGGAACTTTCGATGAGCATCGCCATTGTTGCTGCCGCCGCAATCGCGGAATTTTTTACCGCCCTCATCATCACCTTGTTTGTCCTGATTGCCGAGGTGCTGGAGAACATGACGGTGGAGCGCGGCCGCCGCGCGATCCGCGACCTGATGGATTTTCTTCCGCGCGCGGTCACCGTACGCCGCGCCGGCGCGCTACGTGAAACCTCGATTGACGAACTGAGGGCGGGCGATTCGATACTGGTCAACCCTGGCGCACTGATCGCGGTCGACGGAGTCGTCATCGGCGGTCATTCGTTCGTCGACCAGTCGCGTATCACCGGCGAAAGCCTCGCGGTAGAAAAAGTCGCCGGAGCGTATGTCTACGCCGGTACCATCAACCAGTCGGGAGCGCTCGAGATTGCGGCGGAGCGTATCGGACGCCACACCAGTTTTGGCAAGATCGTGGAAGCGGTCGAGCGTGCGGAAAACTCGCGCGCGCCGGTCGAGCGCATCGCCGATCGGCTGGCAGGATATCTCGTCTACTTCGCGCTCGGCGCGGCGGCGTTGACCTTCCTCGTGACTCGCGACATGCGTGCGACGATTTCGGTCGTGATTGTTGCGGGGGCATGCGGAATCGCTGCCGGAACACCACTCGCCATTCTCGGAGCGATCGGCCGGGCGGCGCGCCTCGGCGCTATCATCAAGGGAGGCCGCTATCTGGAGACGTTGGGCCGGGTGGACACGGTGGTGCTCGATAAAACCGGCACTCTGACGTTTGGCCGCACCGAGGTACAGGCGGTACTTCCGGCTACGGAGGCTTCGGAGCGCGAGGTAATCGAGCACGCGGCATCGGCGGAGATGCGCTCGGAGCATCCGCTCGGCCGAGCGATCGTCGAGTACGCCAAACGCGCAGGCATCAAGGCGGCAGAACCAGAGCGATTCGACTACACCCCGGGGCGCGGCATTGAGGCGCGGGTCAATGGCTCGGCGATTGTTGCGGGAAATCGCGCGTTGATGCGTGAGCATCGCATCGAGGTGCCCGAAGGCGTATCGGATGCGGCGGGCGCGGGATCGCCGGTCTTCGTCGCGCGCGACGGACGTTTCCTTGGGATCATCGTGATCGGCGACACGATTCGGCCCGAGGCTAGGCGTGCGATCGAAGCATTCAATTGGATGCGTATTCGAACGATCCTTCTGACCGGCGACACGGCTGCGGTGGCCGCGGCGGTCGCCGCGCAACTCGGTATCACCGAGGTCGAGGCCGAACTGCTGCCCGAGGCCAAGCTCGAGCGCATCAAGGAGCTGGTGACGCGCGAAGGACGCATCGTCGCGATGGTGGGTGACGGCATCAACGACGCGCCCGCGCTAACTCAGGCCAGCGTCGGCGTCGCGATGGGTTCCGGCACCGACGTCGCGCGCGAAAGTGGCGATGTAGTGCTGCTCGGCAATGACTTGTTGCGCTTCGCGAAGACCCTTGAGATCGCGCGATGGACGCGCCGCATTATCTGGCAGAATTTCGCGGGCACTATCGGCGTCGATGCGATCGGGATCGCGCTGGCAGCGACGGGCTTCCTGAATCCGCCGCTGGCGGCATTCATTCACGTCGCATCCGAGATGACCTTCATCCTCAATTCAGCGCGCCTGCTTCCCTCGCGATCGAAGAGTAGCGTCTAGTTGGAGGTTCAGATGCTGGCCACTGATCCCCCATCCACTCGGATGTTGCTCCCGGTGATGAATGACGCCTCATCCGATGCGAGGAAGACCACCATCGAGGCGACCTCCTCGGGGCGGCCGGGGCGCTTCAGCTCGATGTGCGGACGGAAGCTCGTCATGAATCCCATCAGCGCTTCCTGCGGCGTGATGCCGCGCGCCTTCGCCTGCGCCTCCATCGCGTTGGTGATGAGCGGCGTTTCGATGAACGCGGGCGAGACCGTGTTGACCAGGATGCCGTCGAGCGCGACCGCCTTCGAGAGGCTCTTGGTCAGGCTGTTGAGCGCGGACTTCGATGCGTTGTAGGGCGCCATCTGCGCGTCCGGCTGCGTGCCCGACTCGCTCGATATATTGATGATGCGCCCCCATTTCTGTTTGCGCATCATCGGCAACACCATCCGCGTCAGGCGCACCACCGAAAACAGATTCAGCTCGAAGGTGTCGAGCCATTCCTGATCGCTGGATTGTTCGAAAGCGTTAAAGCCCTTCGCGCCGCCCGCGTTGTTGACGAGCACATCGATAGTGCCGAAGCGCGCGACGGTGTCATCGACCATGCGCTTGAGGTCAGCTTCCTTTGTCACGTCGCCGGCGATCGCGAGCGTCTTTCCTCCGGCGGCGCGGATTTCTTCGGCCGCGCGATTTAGTTCCTCGGCGCCGCGCGCGCTCATCGCGACGTTGGCGCCCTCCGCCGCGAACGCGGCAGCGATCGCGCGCCCGATGCCCTTGCTGGCGCCGGTAACCAGCACCGATTTTCCGCTCAGCTTGAGATTCATGGTCGCCTTCTCCGTTTGAAATCGCCGGTTGCGTTGATGTACCGCGATGCTAGTACAATTCGGCTGGTCCGAAGTAACGCGAGGGGGATCGATGGCGGAGCGCAACGAGTTCGAGGTCATCATAATCGGCGGAGGGATCGCCGGCGCGTCGCTCGCCTATTTTCTCACCGAGCGCGGCGTCACCGATATCGCGCTGCTCGAGCGCGAGAGTCAGCACGGATATCATTCGACGGGCCGCAGTGCGGCGACGCTGGTCGAGAAGGATCCGATCGCGCCGGTGCAGCAGCTCAAGGCGCTCGGCGGCAAGTTCTTACGCAATCCTCCCACCGGATTTTCCGACAACCCGCTGTTGAATCCGTGCCCGGTGATGATTCTCTACCGGCGCGAGACGATTGCGAACTTCGATGCGGCCATCGACAGCTTGCGCCGCGATCGCATCGCGTTCGAGCTGCTTAACTCCGCCGAGGCGATGGAGCAGGTTCGCGCCCTGACCCTCGATGATCGTGATCGCGCGATCGTCCTGACCGCCGTCGGACGCATCGACGTGCACGAACTGCTGACCAGCTACCTGCGCCATGCGCGCAGCCGCGGCGCAATGATTCGCACCTCGAGCGAAGTGCGCGATCTCGTCGTCGAGAAGGGCCGCTGCCGTGGAGTCGTCACCGATGCGGGAACGCTCACCGCGCGATGGATCGTTGACGCCGCCGGCGCGTGGGCCGGCATCATCGCGCAGAAGGCCGGCGCCACCGGCATCGCGATGGAGCCGCGCCGTCGCACCATCGTCACCTTCGCGCCGCCGCCCGGTCTCTCGGTGAGCCGATGGCCCTTCGTCATCAGCGAAGCGGATCAGATTTATTTCGCGCCGGAGTCGGGCGGCCTGATGCTTAGTCCGATGGATCAACAGCCGATCGCGCCGTGCGACGCGCAGCCGGATGACGAAGTGATCGCCGCCGCGATGGAGCGGATGCGCGCGCTCGCCCCGACCATCGTGCCCCGCAGCATCAAGCGCAAATGGTCGGGGCTGCGAACCTTCTCGCCTGATTCGATTCCGGTGGTCGGCGAGGACCCTGGCATAAAAGGATTCTTTTGGCTCGCCGGCCAGCAAGGATTCGGTATCGAGAGCAGTCCCGCCCTCGGACAAATCGCCGCCGACCTCATCGTGCGAGGCGCTACCGACCGCTTCGATGCTTCGATACTTTCGCCGTCGCGCTTCACGTAGCTGAGCGCTGACGGAAATCCGACACCCACAGGCGAGAAACCATCGGGCGCGCGATGCGTATTCTCTAGTGATGGTGGGGCGTTTCAAACCCTGCTTGCCCGGTGCCCCTGCAAATAGCAAGATCTTATTGACGGACCGCGTTGGGAAGTAATTGAAGGGATCAATCATCATTCGGAGGCGACAGACGGCGGGGCGTGCGCTGTTCGCGATGTGCCTGTTGAGCGCGATGGCTTATGCCGCTCCGACCGCCGCGCAACAGAACATGCGCGACTACAATTCGCAGTCGCAACCGCCGGCGGTATCGGCGCCGATGGTGGTTCCCGGCAACCAGGGCGGAGGCGGCACGACGCTGGAACTTCCGTCGAGCGGAATCGTTCATCAAAATCAGGCGAACATTCCGCCGGCGCAGCCGCCGCAGCAGGATTTGACCATCCCGTCGCGTCAGTTGCGCGACCAAGCCGGCTATCAACAGGTGACCGTCACCGTAACGCAGCCTAACGGCAGCTATGTGACCGATCTGCAGAAGCAGGACTTCAAGCTTTATATGGATGGGCAGCAGCGTCCCATCGAGTTCTTTCGCCAGGACCTCAACACTCCCGTGTCGGTGGGAATCCTGGTGGATACTTCGGGCAGCATGGAGCCCAAGTTGCCGCAGGCGCGCGCGGCTATCTCCGAGTTCCTCCGCAATTTAAATGATCGCGACGACGTGTTTCTCTTCGCGTTCTCCGGCAGGCCATTCAAGCTGCAGGACTTTACCGAGGATCACGCGCTCGTGCAGAGCCGGCTCGGACTGCTGCACGCATACGGCTCGACCTCGCTATACGATGCGGTGGTGACCGGCCTGGTAATGTTGCAGCGCGGGCGCTATGACAAACGCGCGCTGCTGGTTGTCACCGACGGCATGGACAACACCAGTTCGCATTCGCTCGATGACGTGGTCGCGCTCGCGCGCCGCCAAGGCGTGTTGATTTATTCCATCGGCATAGGAGATCCGAACGCGAGTCCGATCGGCATTGCGATCGGCCCGTTTTCGATCGGCGGCGAGGGCGATGAGGTCGACGTGAAGACGCTGCGCATGCTTTCGACCGAGACCGGCGCGAAGACCTACAACGTTCGGGTGGTCGGGGATGGCGGCGCGCTGCGCAACGCATGCAGTGAAATCAGCCGCGAGCTGCGCCAGCAATACACGGTCGGCTTCCTCGCGCCCGATCCCGGTGCCGGCGGCTATCGTAGTTTGCACGTCGATGTCCCCACGCATCCGGGCGTCGATGTCCGGGTGCGCAAGGGCGTCGAGGTCGGCTCGCGTCCGGCCGCTGGTTCGGCCTACGCGGGCAGTCCCTACTAGAACGAACGGCTACTCGAGTTTGCGCTTCCCGTAATATGGCAGCGTGGTGCCCTCGCTCTCGGCCGGCTTCTCCTCGGGCGATTGTTCCGGCTTCTTCGGCGCTCCCGCGCTGTACATCGCGAGCGTTCCCGGCTCGACGACATCGGAATCCGTCACGACGTTAAGACATGAGATGCGCGATGCGCCCAGCGCACGCTTCATCGCAGGCGCGATATCGTCGGCGCGTTCGACCAGCTCGCCATTCGCGCCGAGCCCTTGCGCGGCCTTTTCGTAATGCACCATCCCGAGTTCGGTCGCGACGTGGCGCCCCTTGCCCCACATGATTTCCTGGCCGTGCTTCGACATTCCCCATTGCTTGTCGTTATTGATGACAACGGTGATCGGAAGATTGTTCTTCGCGCCGGTGTGGAACTCGGAAAAGTTCAGCCCCGCCGATCCATCGCCGATGATGCAGAACACCTGCTTGTCCGGATGGGCGGCCTTGGCCGCCAAAGCGAAGGGAAGTCCTACTCCGAGGCATCCCAGGTATCCGTGGGTGAGAAAATGTCCGGGATAACGCGCGGTCCACGCGCTGCCCATCCACGCCGCGGTCTCGCCGCCATCGGCGACGACGATCGCGTCCTGGTCGAGCGCCTGCGCGATGTCATGCGCGAGGCGGGCAGGATGAATCGGACCTTTGTGATTCGCGATCGCGTCGTCCCATCGATGGCGCGCGCCCTGACGAATCGCGGTGAGCCGCTCGATCCATTCTTGATGCGGGTCGAGCTTCTCGCCCTTGAGCGCGTCGATCGCCTCGCGCACGAATTCATTGCAATCGGAAACGATGCCGAGCTCGATGTCGCGGTTGCGCCCGATCTCTTCGGGTTCGATATCGACCTGGATCACGCGCGCGTCGGCGGGAATCACCGAGTTGCGCCCGCCGGTGAACATGCCGATGCGCGTGCCGAGCAGGATCACCAAATCGGCGCTGCCGCCGGCCTTGCGATGCGCCGCGGGATGAATCGCGCCGAAGCCGCCGAAGTTCAGCGGATGTTCCTCGGACATCGTGCCGCGCGCTTTCGCATTGGTCATTACTGGCGTATGCGCGAGTTCCGCGAGTCGCGCGAGATCCTTTGTCTGCGAAAACCACACGCCGCCGCCGGCTAGAATCGCGGGGCGCTTCGCCTCGCGCAGCCAACTGAGCGCCTGGCGCAGACCCTCGCGGCTCGGCCCGGGCTGCATCTTGGGACGATAATTTTCGGGGAACGGAACGTCGGTTTCTTCGGCGCGCCGGAACAGCACATCGATCGGCAATTCGAGAAAGACCGGACCGGGCCGACCGGAAATCGCATGCCGAAACGCGGCCGCGACGAACTCGGGAATCCGCTCAGTGTGCGTGACGGAGCGCGCCCATTTCGTGATCGGACGCAGGATGCCCATCTGATCGACTGCCTGCAGCGGAAGGCGATCGTCGTCGGCGAGCGGACTGCGCCCGCCGATCAGCACCATCGGAATCGAATCCATGAAAGCATTCGCGACGCCGGTGACCGCGTCGGTCACGCCGGGACCCGCGGTGACGATCGCAACGCCGGGACGCCCGGTAGTACGCGCCCATCCATCGGCCATGTGCGCAGCAGCCTGCTCGTGGCGGGTGTCGATGACGCGGAAGTTGTGGCGCGCCGCCGCGGCATAGATCGAATCGAGGTGGCCGCCGTGGAGAGTGAAGATTTCATGGACGCCCTCGCGTTCGAGCGCGCGCACCGTCATTTCGCCGCCGTCGATTTTCGCCATGGAAGACACCTCCCGATGATGTGGCGATTGTACGGCCACGCCGCGCGCCTCGGCAAAGGAAAAGTGGCTGAGTTAGGAGGGCTTGGGTTTTCTGGGCGGAATCTTGAATGGAGGAACGAACGCGCGCTCGGGATCGGGTAGCAGATTCATGAACTTCACTTCGGCGAAATCCCCTACAATCTGTATTGCCGAGAAGGTCGCATTGTCGACGCGGATGCGACGGAAGTGCGCCAGCTCCGACCCGACGAAGAAGGCAATCACGGTGCGGATGATGTCGCCATGCGAGACGAACAGGATGCGCTTTTCGGGATTGGCTTCGATCGCGCGCCGCACCGCGCGCACCCCGCGCTCCTGCACCTGCGCAATAGTCTCGCCGCCGGGCGTCGGCCACGTCAGCGGATGCTCGCGATAGCGCACGTACTCGGGGTCGTCGATGAGGTCCTCGAACACCATCCCTTCCCAGCGGCCGTAGCGGACTTCCTCGAGTTCGGGATCTTCGGCGACCGTGATCCCTCCGATTCCGTTCGCGATGATCTCAGCCGACTGCTTCGCGCGCGGCAATGGACTGCTGATGATGAGGTCCGGCCTGATTGCGCGCGCCGCCGGAACGGCGAGCTCGACCTGCGCGCGTCCTGCTTCATCGAGTTCGATCGGATTGTGGCCCATCACGCGCCCCACGCGATTCCATGCGGTCTCGCCATGCCGCATAAGCAGCGCGGTCCCACGAATGCCTTTACCCGATCTCAACTTATCCGCCACGTAAAAAGGTCCTAGCGCCATCCCGTCATTATGTAGATGTATGCGGAAGTTGAAAGAAGAGCGGGCGTCTTTTTTGAGACGCGGATTTGCACATAGCTTGGCGCGGCAATGGGCGGCCTCCCGACGACCCGACTGCGCTGGCAGCTCTCGCGACCGGTCATTTTTTTCTCAAAACTTCGTAGAGATAAGCGAAGTCGGCTTGGCCCTGTCCCGCATTTATCGCCTTTTCAATGAGATCATGCTCAGCCTGGGCGATGCCGCTATCAATTCCTTTGTCTTTCGACGATTCCAGCGGTAGCAAACCTTTTATCGCTCCGGTGAAGACTTCTGCAGGAAGACCTTCGCCTTCGCATACGATGTAACCTTGAAGGAAACCGAACAACGCACCGGTTGCGACGCTATGATGGGCGATATCAAACGCCGATGCGTGCCCCACTTCGGATCCAACGAACACCGGATTTGCGAGAGACAGTAGGGCTGGTTTGACCCGTTCGAATACCGCCGCGGGGCCCGAATAGAAAATAGCGGATTCGGGAGTACCGATTTGGCTCGGATAGGCCGCGATGGTGCCGTCAAGGTAGTGTGTCTGGTTTGCGTGGCCCAGGATTCCATCTGCCCGGCCTCCTGAGGGGTGCCGGTAGTCAGTTGAACGATGGTCTTGCCGGCGAGCGCCGACGCGACTTCCGGATCTTTAACCAGTTCCCCAGTCGTGTGATAGTCGCTGACGTTCACGATGACCACATCGGCTGCCATGGCTGCTTCGAGGCTTTGCGCAACGCGAAGCTCCAGCCGCGCCAGAGGCTCGGTCTTCGCGACAGTCCGGTTCCATACCGTGGTAGGAAATCCTGCGTTGAAGAGTCCCGTTGCGAGGACTGAGCTCATGCGACCGGTTCCGATAACGCTCACCGCGAGACTATGTTTTTCCGGCATCAATCGCTCCATCTCTCAGTTGACGTTGTTCACACGGTTGTCCGAAGCTTGTCCGCCTCGAAGTTATTTGTCGAGGCCTACTTTTTTCAGCAACGCGATGAAGCGCGGCGACCCAACATCCAGTGCGCCTCAGCCGTTCAGCTCGTCGAGCAGCGCCTTGGCGTCCTTCAAATCGGCGGTAGAGAAGCCCTCGGTGAACCAGTTGTAGATATCGGCGACCATTACGCGGGCCTCGTCGCGATTACCCTGCTTGCATTCCCGGCCCCCAAGGTGCTGCAGGCCGCCCTTTTTTCAGTGTCGCAGTGTTGCGCGATTAGCCATGTTTCGGCAACCGGGACGTATCAGGGAGAGTACGGAACCTTAGTCATGATTTGCAGAACTTCCTCCTCCAGAAGCTCTGGAAGGTGAGCCGCCCAGCGAACAAAGCCGGCATCCTTGCTGGCGGAGGCTAGGGTAGAAGGTACGGAATTGGGATCCTGTATCTCCCATAGATCGATGACAGTATTCAGGCGTCCGATCGCATTTTCGTAGGCGCCGACCAGCTTCCATCCCGCCTTTTCGAGCACAGGCTTGAGATGACTCATCACCTCGTAGAATTTTCGTTGCTGGCCATATTTCACCTTTAGGGTAGCGAGAAGGTAGTAGCTCATGCGGAACCTCGATAACTCATATCGCGTAAAAGTCATTAACCTACGGAACGTACTGCGTTCGCGCCGTCCCAACTGCGATGAGCCTCGCGCATCATTTTGAAGAACTCGCGTGTGCCGGGAGCGGGCTTGAGTACTTCGACTATCGAACCGGGACCGCCGCTTGAGTCGAGATAGATGACTTCGCCACCTCCCGGGACCAGCGCTTCCTGAAGGATGGTCGCTCCGATAGTCGCGCAGACGCCGCGAGCAGTGTTCATATCGTCGACCAACACGCAGACATGATGGAGACCTTCGCGGCCCTCATCGCGCCAAGCCTTGAAAATCGAAGGAGCGTGGTTGTGTTGGCGGATAAGCTCGATCTGCATCTCGCCCCAATACCCGAGCATGATCGAGAAATCGATTTCGGCCAGCTCGCCACGATATCGAGTGCCTTCAAGTTTGATGTGGTTAATGGCGAAAAACGGCCCCGCGCCTATGGTCCTGGTCCAGAAATGCAACGCGGCATCGAGGTCAGCCGGTACGTAAGCCATTTGCATTACGTCGCCGAGCCTCGCGATCGAAGTTGGTGTTTTCATTTGTGATTCTCTTAAGCTTGCCTGGCCCAACTGATCTCGCGACGTAAGGGACGCTCGGAACGACCATTGACATAGTAATCGATCCAATCGTGCAGCCGATGGAGGCCTAACTCGTTACGGCCAAAAACGAAATCTTTGTTGCCGCCGCTCAACAGGCCTCGCTGAATCTTCGCACAAACCCAGTTGTCTTCGTTCTGAACAGCGCTGATGAAAAGATTAACGGCGGCGTCCATCATCGCGCGTTCTTCATTAGTGGCCGGCGGTTTCGCGTAGATGTGGTTTTGGATGGTACGAGACCTATCAGGAGTTGGACCAGGAAGGAGTTGCGACACCATTCCACCATGTTTTGCCGAGATCGCAAAGGACACGTTAGGAAAAATGGTGCGAACGACAGTTATGCCTTCCTCGAGCTCCCAATCTTCCTGCGGCTTGTTCCTCAGTTCTGCGATCTTGTGGGTAGGAAATCCGACTCTCTGATGTGGCCCGAAGGAGTCATAGGTCATGATATTCGACATGACCTGTTGTGCGATCGTCTTCGGGTGAAGAATTGAGAAGTGGTATCCCTCGAGATAGCCGTCGTGCGCCACCTTCCAGTTTGAGGTGGGGAGTTCGTTCTGCTTGTACATATGCCAGTTCTGGAATCCGAACGATTCGAGTTCCGGAAGCATGCCATCAAGATAGTCCTCGAGATCGATGGTTGTGCCAGGTGCGAGAGAGACAAAGATCATTCCGGCGCGCTCGACTATGGGCAGCTCGGTAAGACCGCGTGAGCTTGTATCTAGCTCACCGAATTTGCGGCGCCCGGATACTCCTATTAGCGCGCCGCGATCATCATACGTCCAACCGTGATAAGGACACGTGAACTGCTCGCAGTGTCCCCTGCCCTGTTCCGTAAGCACGGTGCCACGATGGGAGCAGACCCCAATGAATGCACGCACGAGGCCATCCTGCCCGCGAACTATGAGAACCGGGACGCCGACGACTTCGATAGACTTGTAATCGCCGGGTTCCCGCATTTCGCAAGTGAATGCCAACAACAATGGCAGCCGTTTGAAAATAAGGTCCATCTCGCGTTGCCATCGTGCCGGATCGAAGTAGTTTTCAACCGGGATGTATTTCACGTCATCCGCTGAGTCGGTCGTGCCGTTAGCGACGTGCGTTAGCAAACGTGTCGCAAGATTGATGTATTCAGAGCGCCTCATTGTTTTCTCCTGCCAGCTAAGACTCCACCCCGAGCTGGCCCATCTTGCGGCCGTCGAAGGAAATGAAGCGTTCGGGCGTCACACACATCACGATCCGCCTCGGGGAATTGAGCATCCGCACAAACCCGTCCTGTTGCTTTTGGTTGCGCGGGACTAAAACGGCGGCGAGCGCGGGATAGAACCATCGCTTGGTTTCGGCGTCTTCGAGAATTGCGCAACGTCCTTTAATCGTAACCGTCGCCGGCGGCATGCGGGTACCTGCACTCGATATCGCAACCGAAACGCGATCATCGCGCCGCACCGCCCTGACGCGCGGACGTTGACTGCTTGCAGTAAGCCATACCTTTCCGTCTTGCCAGACGTAACTCATTACAACACCGATGGGCCAACCATCCGAGGTGCGCCACGTAAAGACGCATTCGTTTTGCGTCTTCAGTAGCGTCTCGCGATCGTCATCCGCGAGAGTCAAGTTCGATACTTCTTCGTAATTTTCCATTACTTCTAATTTTGGTTCGGTTGGCAGCAGTTAGTCGCTATTCGATCCCCACCCATCTCGAGAGCGTATCGTGAAAGGCACGAATTTTTGTCTCCTGATAGTTCGCCAGTGTGACGGTCTTTTTTCTCGCCGCTTTGAGTCCCAGCTGCAGCTTCGGCAGATTAAAGGTGTCCTGATTGAACACGCGCGCTAGAAAGCCGAGTTCCGGCGCTTCGCACCAGTCATCGTCGGGTCCAAGCAGATGCATCGGCGCCGAGGGCGGCTTCTCCCCCGACGGATAGGGCGCGAGATACATGCACTCCATAATCGACTGATCTACGTCGGTCCCGTTGGGACGGAAGCGGTAAACAATCCGATTGTATGCGCCCCATGGATGAAAATTCGGAAAGACAGTGTAGTAGAAGCTATCGACTAGTTCAGCATCGGAGAGTTCATCGACATGCGAACCTAGCGCTGGCCGCAGAATCTCGCGACCGCCCATCGCCGCAACGGCGCGAGCGGTTAAGCCTTTGCCTATCTCCGCCACCGGAGGCTCGTCGAGTCGCCGATCGACCATAGCATCGAACATCTCTTGTTCAGTCGGCTTCCATGCCAGGTGCGGGCTGGGAGTGCCATTGGCGGTGATGGCGCGCGAGAAGTTACCCCACACGTCGTATTGGGAATTCGCGTCACCGATACCGGCCAACAACTGCGGATGCGTCGCGACGACGTGGAAGGCCTCCATGAATGCCTCCTGCGCGACCTTCCAGTTGCATCGCAGGATTTTCGCTACATGAGCCTGCTTGTAACGTCGCTCGAGCGGCCAGCGCCGGAACTGATCGGTAAGTTCCGTTCCGATGAAGTCGTCGAATGCCTGGGCCTTCTGATCGGGATTTAGGAAAATGAAACCTCCCCACTTCCCGACTTTCGCTTCAGGCAGACACCACTCAGACGATCGTATGTGTGGAAAGTCCCACTGACACGGCACATGCTTAAGGGTTCCATCGATATTCCATGCGAACCCATGAAAGGGACAGCGGAACTCGGTGGCACGAAGGCTGCCCGCTTCACGCAACTGACGCCCGCGATGTAGGCAGGCATTGTAGAAGGCTTTGAAGTTATATGGCGCGGTCCTCACGACCACAAAAGACATTCCCGCGATGTCGTATACAATGTTGTCGCCGACATTCGGAATGTCTTCCTCGCGACACGCCATCTGCCAAACCCGCTTCCATAACTTTTCCACTTCGAGATCGAAGAAGGAGCGCGAAATGTAGCGCTCGATGGGAATTTCGGATGGTGGTAAGTTGATAGGATTGGTGCGGCGCAAGACCTCGGGCACCGGGTGGGTATCGGTCTCGAGCAGCGCCTGATAACTCAGCCAGCCCCGCCGCTCATCTGCAACGTCCTTGGCTATTGCCATACCTTTCTCCAGATTGCCTTTTATCGAGATACGATTTCAGGCCTTCTCGCGACTTAGCCCGGCACCCTTGTAACGTGAAGACAGCTCGCGTCCGCCGATCCATCCGCAGAGGTGGGGATCGGCGAAATAGACTTCGCCACTGATGTAGGTGCCATCAGCGCGAAACAGTCCGGTTTTGCCGTCGTTTCCTGTCACCCGAATCGCGCCATTCGCTTCCAGATCGTACAAGGCGCCACTCAACGGATGCCGAATCGATCGCATAGATTTAAGCTCAACCCTTCGTAGTTGAACGATCGCTTTTCTGTCCAGCTTGCCCACGCTCTACGAGGCGCACCTGTGCGCGGCCGCGTGCGATGGCGCGTCGCACCATGGTGCGCGCGAATTCGAGAAACTGCGCACGCTCCGCAGGATCGGCAGGTTTGCTCCAGTAGAAAGTGTCGTAGCCGGTCATCAGGGCCAGAAGCGCACGAGCGTGACCCTCGGGATCCTCGGCGCCGGCGTCGCGAAGCGCCTCTGCCATCGGCTCGCTATATCGGAACTGGACCTGGGTATAGAACTTCTCGACTGTTCCTTCCCGGACGCACTCGGTCCAATACTCTATGAACGCGAGCGAGGCCTGCCAGTCCTCGGTGGTGCGCGTCAGATAGGTCTCGAGCAGCCGGTCGATCCGTTTCACCGGGTCGGGTTCGGAAGCGCGGATGCGATCGAAGACTCGGAGCATGCCATCGAAGAGCCGCTGCATTACGCACTGCATCAGCTCGTTTTTGTCCTTGAAGTAGTAGTGCAGGATCGACAGCGGGACCTTCGCTTCTTTCGCAACCAAACGCAGGGACGTAGCCGGGAATCCGCGCTTGCATACGATGCACAAAGCGGCGGTTTCAATCTCCTCCCGGCGGATCTGGTGGACTGCGGCTTTGAGTTTTGAGTTGGCGTATCTAGGCACTGACCGTTACCGATACGGACATGCGAACGGGTATTTAGGACGCGCGTCCTGATTAACAAAACAGTCGTCCATGGTCAAGCGCATCCGTCGAGCGCGGTTGTGAAGTATTTTTTCGGTTGAACTATAGTTCCGGCACGTCCGAATGACGGATCTATACAAAACTCGCATGTATTCGGTTCACGCTAAAGAGAGCTTTTGCCATGAGCAACGATCCTTCAAGCAACAGCGGTCTTGTTTCTGGAATCGATTCTGAACTTAACGCTGCGCGTGCCAAATATCGCGAGGACGCGACAAGCGCATGCGCATCGATGGCAATCAATAGTATATCGAGACCAAAGGCGACTTCAGTCGTTATGTTGACCACCCTTATGTGGGGTCAGGCTACTCTCGGCAACCGCTAACCGACGATGTCGAGGTGGTGATTATCGGCGGCGGTTTCGGCGGCTTGATGGCAGAGGACCGTTTGCGCGAAGCGGGTGTGCGAAGCATACGCATCATCGACAAGGGCGGAGACTTCGGCGGCACCTTGTTACAACAACAAGGGTGACCTCGATCAGGGCCCAAGGTTGTAGGCGGTCTGTACGATGCGGGACCGATTGAGTTCCATCAACTCATCGGGAAGTGGCGCTCAGATGGCGATTTCAAGGGATTGAAATTCAGTTGAACCGGTTCATCGGATTCCTCACGCCATCCAATAAAGCACTCCGAAGCAAAGCAGCATCAGCGGAAAGCCGGTGACCAGTCCCACCCGTGCCCATTCGCGGCTTGAAATCCCGAGCCGGCTGGCGGCGACGATATTGGGAATGTTTCCCGGAATTAGCATCCCGCCGCTTATCAGCAGGCCCATCAGGACTCTGCGCTGTTGGGCATGCGAAAGGGAGGGACCGATTTCAGCGGCAGTAAGGGTTGCATTGTCGACCACCGCGGAAATGCTGTTGATCCAAAAGAGCGCCCATTGCGGCATTTCGCTGATGTAGCGATCAACTAGCGGGCGAAGTCCCCATGAGATGCCGACCAGACCCGCTACGAATAGGTAAACCTTCCCGGCCCGTAACGCGACCTCGCTCCAGCTATCGTTGTGCCGATCCGCGTGCAACGACTGGCCATGTATGGCCGGTAACCAAAGGCTGATTACGCCCACTATCAGGATCCCGGCGACTACCATCGGGCCGAGCAGCCGGACCAGATACCAAAAGTCAACCTTCAGCGCTGCAATCGCGATGGTCCCGAGCGGCTCACCCATAGGAGTGAGAGCGGCGCCCAGTCCGATCGCGAAACAGGCGAGCACGACGGCGGCGATTTCGCTGCGCCGATCCATCTTCAGCATCGCGATCGCTTCGACCAGCACCAAGGACGCGATGACCGCGGTTATCACGCTGGACAAGAGGCCCAGGACCACGATGAGTCCGAAGTAGATCCAGCGCGCCGAGGCTATGTTCGTAAGGCGAGTAACGCCGCGGTCGAGTATCGGCCGGCCCAACCGCGCGACCACACCAAAGACCAGCACCGCCAAGGTGAGCGCAATCGGCTCAGTCACCGCGGCGTGGAGTAATTCCTTTCCCCACTGCCCGCTTACCGCCGATGCGAACGCTCCCGCGAAAAGGAAGAAGACTTCAATGTTCCGTTCGATCGGCCTAATCAGCACCGGACCGAGCAGTACAGCGGCAAAAACAAGTCCCAGCCCGATTATCATTTATCTGTGGCTTTAGAGACCGGTTCGCGAATCAGATCGCGTCGTCGCCCTGTTCATTGGTGCGGATCCGAAAGACGTCCTTGAACTCGGTCACGAAAATTTTGCCGTCGCCAATTTTCCCGGTATGCGCCTTCAGCTTGATCGCATCAAGCGCTGACTCATACTGGTTGTTCTTCACCACCGGCTCAATTTTCACTTTGGGTAGAAAATCAACCACGTATTGGGAGCCGCGGTACATCTCGGTGTGGTCCTTCTGGCGACCGAAACCTTTGATCTCATAGACGGTCAATCCTGTGATCCAACACTCTACCGTCTCCAGGTGGCGCAGGCGATCCTCGACTTGGTCCGTTGCCGACCAAAGAAGACAGGTAGCCCGCCACCGCGAAGTATGCCGCTCGCATCACGTGGAGATTGGTCACCTCGCGCGGGCCGAAGGCAATAGCGACCAGGTACATCGTGACGCTCGTGGCGGCAATCAGGATCGTTGCCCTCGGATCGCTCCAGCATCCCGCCGCTATGACCGCAAACAAGAAAAGTGCAAACGATGGGCTCGTGTGACCTTCGAGGCAATCCATAGCCGCTGGCGTGTGACGAAGCGAAAGACCCACTCGGGCTCGACATATAGCCAAGTCCAGAGCCGCGAAATCAGGCGTGTTCATATTGCTGCGCTGCGAGCGCATAAGCCGTGCCATAGCTGACCATGGGGAGACGGTCCGTCGAATTCGAACTCGATCGATCATCGTTTCGTCATTGATGCTTTAAGCCAACAACTATCGTTTCCCATCCTCCGCTACTCATCGAGCCGGTATCGGCCGGGGCCGCGCCCGCCGTTCCGAGCGCCTTATCGGCGGCCGCGACGCCGAAATACTGGCCCGCGGTGTATTGCTGTATCACCCGTCCGGTTAAATCAGCGGGTAGCGCCAGGCCAGTGTTCTCGGTGCAGAAGAAGCCCACATACATCGCGTTGTTAGAAGTAGTGTTGAAGGTGCACAGAGTCGGATTCGCATTATTCCCTTGATCGAGGCAGCTGCCGTCCACGAATGGCGCCCCAGTCACACCGCGGTATGCCAGTATTCCTCCTGATTCATACGGTCCCGGTCCGGAGAACGACCACGTATAGGTTGAACCGGGCGCGTCGCCGCCGGCAAATCGATACCACACCGTCTCCACTCCGCTGCTGCCCGAAGGTTCGGTGTTGAGCAAGGTCCATCCGCCCGGCGCAGTCGCGGTGGCGAAGTGCCAGTACGAATAGAATGCCAGTAGCAGGTCGCCGTTTTGTACCCCAGTCGGAACCGTCAGCGTCGAGCTGGGACTGGAACTTGAGTTCACGAAGGTGATTCCCGACGGAACCGGGGTCGGCGCCGGCGGACCAGTGGCCGCTGGCTTGAGCGCGAAGGCGATGCTCGCCCATCCGCCATTGTTCATCGAGCTGGTATCGAACGGGATCACTCCCGCCGCGCCGAGCGGCTTGTCGCCAGCCGCTACTCCGAAATAGTTACCGTTGCTGTATTGCAGCAGTGCCTCCGTCGTCAAATCACCAGGCATCGCCAAGCCGGTGTTTTCAGTCGCGAAGAGGCCCACATACTCGTCATTGTTGAATGCGGTCGTGAACGAGCACAGGGTCGGTACGGTAGTATGCCCCTGCGTGATGCAGTTGCCGTCCTCAAGTGCGGCCGGGTCCACGCCCCGATAGGCCAGCATCCCTCCCGATTCGTATGGACCGGGGCCCGAGAAAGACCAGGTGTAAGTCGCGCCGGGCGAATCATTGTTGGCGTATCGATACCAGACCGTTTCCGTTCCGCTGCCGCTCGCAACCGAGGTATGCAATAAGGTCCATCCGTTCGGAGCGGTCGCGGTGGCAGGCGACCAGTATGAGAAAAATGCCAACAGCAGGTCGCCGTTTTGCACTCCCGAGGGAACCGTCAAGTGGGTGTTAGTGGTCGAAGTCGCGCCGACCTTCTGGATCGTTCCCGGCATCGGAGTTGCCGTCGTTGTTGCCGAAGCTCCCACGCCGGTGCCGGTTGGCGTCGGCGTCGCACCCGAGGCTACGATGGGCTTGAGTGCGAACGCAATTGTCGCCCAGCCGCCGTTGTTCATCGATCCCGCATCGGCCGAGACCACTCCCGCAAGGCCAAGGGACTTCGCCGCGGCCGCGACGCCGAAATACTGGCCGTTAAGGTACTGCTGGACCACCAGACCATTGAGATCCGCAGGGAGCACCAGATTAGCGTTCTCGGTCGCGAAGAAACTCACATAGCTGTCGTTGCTGGAAGTCGTCGTGAACGAGCACAACGTCGGAGTGCTGTTGTGCCCCTGATTGATACAGAACCCATCCTCGAATCCGCTTGAGATGACGCCACGGTAGGCGAGCATTCCTCCCGCTGCGTACGGCCCCGATCCTCCAAATGACCACGCGTAGGTCTTTCCGGGAGCATCATTGTTGGCGAATCGATACCAGACCGTCTCCACTCCGCTGTTGGTGGAGGTTGCGGTGTGTAGCACTTGCCATCCGCTCGGAGCAGTAGCAGTAGCCAGCGACCAGTAAGAATAAAATGCCAACAGCAGGTCACCATTCTGAACCCCCGCCGGCACTGTCACTGTGGTTATGCTGGTACTCGTCGATCCGACCATCGTGATCGGGATTGGCGTGGGAGTGGCGGTCGCGGTGGCGGTCGCGGTGGTGGTCGCGGTGACAGTTGCGGTAGGAGTGGCGGTCCTGGTCTGGGTCTTGGTTGTGGTCGCAGTTGCAGTGGGAGTGGCCGTTCCGGTTTGGGTCGCAGTCGCAGTTGCGGTGGGCGACGCTACGACGGCAATACCCACGATTGACGAATGGCTAAGGCTCGGACTGCCGGAGGTTCCAGATACGGTAATTGGATATGATCCTGGCGCCGTACCAGATGGTATCTGGACTGACAGGCTGGTACTAGGAATAGCTTGAGTAAGCGACGACGATCCTAGCGTACAGGTGATTCCGCTCGCTCCACCGCACGCCCCATCAGTGGTCAGTTGTACTGGACCGTTGAGGCCGTTCAACCACGCCACGGTCACCATTCCTTGCGAGGTTGCCTGAGAGCCCACCGTAAACGCGCGTGGTGAG
>DATGKG010000573.1:0-4436 GCA_035294805.1 Binataceae bacterium (SeqCode)
CGCTGGTGTTGCCTCCAACCGTGCTCGGCTTCTATGTGCTGGTCGCGACTGGTCATCAAAGTCCGCTCGGACGCCTCTATGAATCATGGTCGGGGCATTTGTTGCCGTTCTCTTTCGCGGGCCTGGCGGTTGCGTCGGTGATCTACAGCTTGCCATTCGCAGTGCAGCCGATGGTGGCGTCGTTCCGCAGCATCGATCGCAATCTGCTCAACGCGTCCGCGATCCTCGGCGCGTCGCGGATGCGAACTTTTCTTCGCATCGTGTTCCCGCTCTCGATCGGCGGCGTCGTCACCGGCATGGTGCTCAGCTTCGCGCATACATTGGGCGAGTTCGGCGTGGTGCTGATGGTGGGGGGAAACATTCCGGGCGTCACCGAGACGATCTCGATCGCGATTTATGACGACGTCGAGGCGCTGAATTACGCGCGCGCGAATCATACCGCATTGGGGCTGCTGATATTTTCCTTCGTGGTGTTGTCGATCACCTATTCGCTCAATCGGCGGATTTGGGCGGTCTGGCCCCTGCGCCGCGAAGGTTCCATCGCATCACTTCCGTGACGCTGTCGGTGGATATTCGCAAGCGGCTCTCGCCGAGCTTCGCATTGGAGGCGAACTTCACCGCGCCGTCCGGCATCACGATTCTTTTTGGACGTTCAGGATCGGGAAAAACGACGCTCCTCAATTGCATCGCCGGATTGATTCGTCCCGACACGGGCCATATCGCACTCGATTCGCACGTGCTGTTCGATGCGGCCGGCGGAACCGATCTTCGGCCCGCGCATCGCGCGGTAGGTTTCCTGTTCCAGGATCTCGCGCTCTTTCCGCATCTGACGGTTGCGCAAAATGTCGAATATGGCATCGCGAAGCTGCCGGTGAATGAGCGACGCGAGCGCGCGGCCGCAGTCCTCGATGCCATGCGCGTTGGCGCGCTCAGCAAACGCAAGCCCGCGCAAATTTCCGGTGGCGAAAAGCAGCGCGTTGCGCTCGCGAGGTCGCTGGTGACCGACCCTGTGCTGTTACTGCTCGACGAGCCGCTCGCCGCCCTTGATGCGATCGCCAAATCGGCGATCATTGCCGACTTGCGCGCTTGGAACGCAGCCCATGGCATCCCGATCATCTACGTTACGCATTCGCTGGAGGAAGCTTTCGCGGTCGGCGAGGCGGTCGTGGTGCTGGAGGCGGGCAAAATCATCGCGCGCGGCAGCCCGCTCGAAGTCCTCGATGCGCCGCGTCAGGAAACCATCGCGCAGCTAGCTGGATTCGAAAATCTGTTCGACGCGACCGTGTCCGCTATCCACGAAGATCGCGGCACGATGACGTGCGCGCTGTCGGACAGCGCGCTGGAACTCGAGGTGGCATTGACCCACACCGAGACCGGTGCGCGATTGCGGGTGGCGATTCGCGCCGGCGACATCATGATTGCGTCAAGCCGTCCGCATCAGATCAGCGCGCGCAATGTTTTCGCGGGGACCATCGCATCGATGCGGACGGAGGGGCATAGCGCGATCGCGACCGTCGACGCCGGGCGCACCTTCGAGGTGCAGCTAACGCTGGGCTCGCGCGACGATCTGCGTCTTCAGGTCGGGGCACAGGTGTGGCTCGTCATCAAAACGTACTCGTGCCATCTGGTTGCGGGATAGCCGCAGACGGGCTAGGGACGCGAGCGATAACTCTCGAAGAGCAGGACGATGGCGCCGGAGAGAAGCGCAAAGCCGTTGAGTGCGACGGTCGGATCGATGTCGAAAATCGAGCCGAGCTCGAAGGACTGCGCAAGAGCGATACCGCTATAGCCGAGAACGAACAAAGCGGAAGCGGTCACGAATCGGAGGGCACGCGCGGGCGTCATTGAGCTCGATTAGTCCTTATGGTCTTAGGCTGCGCATAGTCCGGTTAGGCGGACTTGAGCGCCTTTGTTCATGCCAAATATGCACAACTCGACGCTTTTATGTCAAACCACTGATATATTGTTCTCAACAAGAGTAATTCTGTTTCAAGCCACCGCTCCATCGGGTGCATCAGCACGAATGAATGCGACGCTAGTGAAGTAATAGTTTTGATTGGCGCCCATAATAGGGACGTTGGGTTGATTTAGACTGCGGTGGCGAATGGTAGTCTCTTCTTGATGCATCTCACTCATTTTTTCTGGAGGATTACGATGAAGAATCGATTTCTGCTTGGAACAGCATTGTTCGCGATGGTCGCCGGCGCGAGTTCAGTCTGGGCGGCGGGACCGACTTTCAGCAACAAGGATGTTAAGGGCACCTATGCTTTGAAGTTCAGCGGATTCCTCGGCAGCGCCGGCAATCCATTTCCGACCACCAGTTCGCTTCCGCAATCCGGATCTGGCATTGAGATCGCCGACGGGAAAGGAAATTTCAACTCGGCGATACTCTTTAGTATCGGCGGGTCTATCTGCTCCGGTACGGTAACTGGAACCTATACGGTGAATTCGGACGGCACCGGCACCTCGAGCGGAACTTTCACGCCTTCCGCTACAGCGCCCAGCGGCGTCCCGACTCCTAACTATGGTTGCCCCTCGCAGATGACGGGCGCCCAGGATGAGGCTTTCACGATCGTCTCACCGGGCAAGGTCGAATTTATCTCGACCGACGCCGACTCGATCGTCAGCGGTACGGCGGAACGTCAGTCGCGTAATGGCGTGCATCACTAGAGCGCGCTCCCGATGGCGCTGAACCATCGCCGCAATGAAAACGGGAGGCGCCGCGATGGCGTCTCCCGTCTTTGATCTGCTTTTTTGGAAGATTGGGATTATGGCGCGCTCGCGCGCTCGGGATCCTCACCAATCGTCACCACCTGACCATTATCAGTCACGATGCGGCCCGCTGCGACGTTCCACTCTCCGCGTTGACGTTCCAGTGTTAGGTCCATCGTGCCGTTGGCGCGCGCACCCGTCAGATGCATTTTGAAGCTAGCCCATCCGTCGGTGCCATCGTAGTGAATGTTGCCGATCCAGTTGAGCCGCGCATGTTCGACGTTTCCGATCGCATCCTGCACGGCCGCGTTATGCTGCGCGAATTGCATCGCGATGGCTGCCGGCGTGCTGGAACGCAGGTAGAGCTCGCCCAGCATGATCATCATGAGGAAAATGACGAACCATCCCTCAAAAGCCCGTTTGGCGTCCGGAGAGAGCCTGATCGATCGCAACATTTTCAGAACCCCCACCGGAGGTACAGCATAGAGCGTGCCGTTCAATGGAAGCGAAATGGCTGGCTTGGAAGCAATATCTTTTCCGGCTCTCGAAGTCTCATTGTTGCACCGCTGCAACCTTCTTGACGTGTCATGGTGTCCCAAAACGATTCAATTCATCTTCATCTCTGCGGGACGCACGCGGACGAACATCGCGAGGCCGACCGGTGTCTGCGAATGATAAGCACTCTCCAGGCGCCGATCGATGAAGTTCATCGTCAGCATGAGGCCGGGTGCGATCTTAAATGCGTTCCATAACTGGAAGTTGCGCAAATAGCCGAGACTGACCTCGCCGACGTTGTATAGCTGGCCGGCGGGAGAAAAATCCAAATCATCGCCGGTCTTGCGAACATACTCGGCGCGACCGAACAAAACGTTCGTACCGTCGAGATCGAGGTTGCTTTCGAGCAGCAGCGCATCGTTAGGTTTGCCCGACGACGGAATGTTGCGGCCCCATCCTGCGGTCGTCGCCCAGTTGCCCCCGGAGGCGAGACGGCGATTGTAAGTCGCCGAGGCCGTCACGCGATTGATGCTGACATTCGGCTCCAGCTGCTCCGGACTTTTCAGATATCCCCACGACACCTGCATGCTGAGGTCACGCATCGGATTGTAGGAAAGCCGCGTCGAGTAGGAATCCATCCTGCGCAAATCGAAGTTCGATCGATTCTCATCCGGCTCGCGCCCATTGAACCATGACGCTTCCAGTTTGAGGGTGCGCGTGAAAATGCCCGAGGTGACGACGCCGAATGAGACGTGAGTGGAATCCATCCAATGATGCCCCAATGGAGCGAACGGATCCGCCGCGGCTGATTCGCGATGCGGCGCCGCGACCGGACCGAGCGCGGGCTCGCCGACCGGACCGCCATAAAGTTCGAAGCCGAGGTCCTTCGCGATCGGATGCGTGTAGGTCCCCGCCATCTCCATGAACAGATCGTGCGGATGCTGCCGGTCATGATTCGGCACGCCGTGGAATGCCTCACCCGATTGCAGCAGCAGCGGATAGCCGCGGCCGCCCTCGGTGAACTCTTCCGCGCTCATCATCAGGCGCGCACCGAATTCTCCGCCGAGCAATTCATGCTGCGCCATCAGCATGCCCCAATTAGTGCTGAAGACCTGGCCGCCGCCGCGACGACTGCCCTGGTAATCGTATCCGCCGAATGCGAGCCCGTGCGCCATCATGCTCCATCCGTCGAGCATGAAACCTTTCGCATACATCGGCGTGGAATCGGG
>DATGKG010000574.1:0-2465 GCA_035294805.1 Binataceae bacterium (SeqCode)
CTCGGCACCGGATGGACGGAAACCGAGTTCCGTATGAGCGGCATTCCATTTCCTCCGATTTCCGAGCGGCTGCGGATGCTCGACGAGGCGCTGACCTGCATCAAGTCGCTGTGGGCCAACGAGCAGAGCAACTTCGCCGGCGAGTTCTATCATCTGAAGAACGCGACCCTGTGGCCCAAGCCGATCCAGAAGCCGCGCCCTCCGATTATCGTGGGCGGCGGCGGCAAAGGTCTGTTGCGCATCGCGGCGAAGCACGCCGACTTCATCAACATCGTTCCCGATTCCGGCAAGCGCGGGCACATCTCCATCGTGGAGGTGAAGAAACTCACAGATGCCGGCTATCAGGAGAAGGTCCGCTTCCTGCGCGAAGAGGCGAAGCGCGCCGGCCGCGATCCGAACGCGCTTCGCGTCAGCAACTTCATCTTCGCGTTAGCGCTTACCGAGTCGCCCGCGATGTCGCGTCAGATTGCCGAGGGCATGGCGCCGATGTTTCAGATCAGCGCCGACGAAGTGCTCGCATCGCCGATGGTGCTAATCGGCACGCCCGACGAATGCATCAAGGAGCTCACGCGTCGCGAGCAGAAATGGGGCGTGGCGCAATTTCTCATCAGCGACGGCGCCGGCGCCATCGACGAGAAGATCATGCGGCGCCTCAGGGAGGAAGTCATCGCGCATCTTTAGGCGATGCGGCTTGCGCGGTTTGCTCGCGCGAGGTCTGCGGGAACAGCGATCGCACCAATGGCGTCAGTTCGCGCTCAGAGGGTGAATCGCCGCCAAAATCCGACATGATGTTGCGCATCTCCCGGCCGCTCTCGTTCGGCTTGGCGAGGATGAACGGGATGTGGCTGTCCTGCTCGCATGCACTGCCATGCCACGTGTAATGCGTCATGCCCGCGAAGTAGAAGCGATCCTCGATCGGAAGATTCATACAGGCATGCGGCAACAACACGATATCGCCCGCACGATATCCGTATGGTCCCGTACCCAGCCAGTTCATCCGCTGCTCGAGGTCGACCAGGTCCGGGCGGGGATGCGCGCGCAGGTATTCGCCGACCGGAACCAGATCGTGGCCATCGAAGATCATGAAGGGCAGGGCGTTTTGCCCCATCGGCATCGCGGGGCGCGCAAAAATCAAATCGATAGTGCCCTTCAGCTTCGCTACCGGACGGCCCGTCAGATTAGAGCGATAGAGAGTCTTAAGCACCGGAATAACGTCTTCCTCGAGGCGCGGCGGCTGCTTCCAGTCGCATCGATCGTCTTCGTTCGGGCAGGTCGAGCGATCGGCGAGGTAGATGTACGCCATGAAGCCCTGGTAGGCGAGCACCGCCTGATAGTCCGTGTCGGCCTCTGGAATGATGAGCGAGGCGCGCCGGACTCTGAAGCCCGCTTTATGCACCGCCTGGAAAGGCGAATGCTCGTCGTCAGTGCCGAGTTGGTTGCGCTTGTCCGCCTGCGTCGGAATGTGCGCGTGATCGGAGATGAACAAGACATAGGTATTATCCAGGACGCCTTGGCGCCGATACTCATCGAGCACGCGTCCCACGCATCCGTCGGTCACGTGTTCCAGATATCGAAGTTGTCCGGCGAGCCGATCTGATGCGGAATGCGTGAAGATGTCGATGCCGGGAAGATAGACCACCTGCAAATCGGGAATTCCATGCTCCTTGATGGCGTCCAGGAGCTTGTCGATGGAATCGCGATCGAGCGCTGCGCTGAGCGACTTCTCGTCGTCATTTCCCTTCAACTCGCCCTTGATGAGATGCTCGAAGAGGTCGGGAAATGAGCCGGGTGACACCGTGGTATAGATCGTTGCGCCGCGATGAATCGAGAGGAGCGATACGAAGCTGCTCCGCGGCTGCAGGTCATGGTAAAGCGTCGGCACCTTAAGCTGTCTTCCAACCAAATCGTCGGTGACCACTTTGGCATTGTCGGCAGTCTCCGGCACTGATACCGGAACCGGCGCGTAGAATTTCATCGTCTCGCGATCGAACCATTCGTCGCCGGGAACGCCATCTTTGGCGGGCGTTGAGCCGGTAAAAATTGACGCCCAGTCCGCAATCGTGCTCGAAGGCAGCACGCTTAGGGCATGCGGCGCCGCATACGCATGCTGGAAGACGCCATCGCCCTGATCCTTGCCCAGCAGGTCAGCAATATGGGGCGCGTGGCCAGAATGAACCGCTTCCATCAGTTGCTTTGGCGCCGCGCCGTCCAAGGCGAAAATCAGCACGTGCGTACTCGCCGGCGGAGGAGGCGGCGGCACTGGCTTCAGTTTTCGTTCGCCGCCCGTCTCGAGCGTCTGTCGCACCAAGGCGCAGGAGGAGGGCAGGAGCACCAGGATGGAGATAAGCGCGACCAGCGCGGCAGAATTTCGTCGTAACATCCGCCCAATGTTAGCCGCATCGCGCCGGATCTGTAACCGAATTGCGGGTGTCGGCGTCTTGTTTATTGCGAACCGACGTAACAAC